>NZ_JBHVST010000121.1:0-29850 GCF_042885015.1 Streptomyces sp. NPDC058086
GCTTGTGGTGGGCGGCGCCGGTCCCCCCGAATAGCCTCCCGCGGGGCTCTCTCAAAGGGGCCCCCCCTGGGGCGCCCCCCGACGGGGGCGCGCGGATCTGCGCGATCAGCCCAAGACGACCTGCACCCGGCGGACGGCCATTCCTGCCCGTCCGCCGGGGGCTCACGCGTCGTAGAGGTCGGCCTTCCGAGGCGACGGATCCTGCACCGCCGTGCTGAGGAACGCCGACCGGTTCCCGAACTTCTCCGTGTCGACCCCGTTCTCGTCCAGCACCTTGATCGCCGCCGCGTGGACGACACGGAGCACCGGCGTGGCCGCCCGCAGCGCGTCGTCGGCCATGAAGCGGTGCCGCCAGGGCTGGTCGGCCCACGCGTGCCGCAGGCCGAACGGCTCGGGCAGCGTCAGCTTGCCGCCGAGCCAGTTCAGCAGCGGCGGGTACCCGGTGAGCGGGGCGCGCGCGGTGAGACGTACGACCTCGTCCGTGGTGACCAGCGGCAGCTTCACCTTGCGGGTCTCCCAGAACTTGACCGCCTTGGCGACCTCCTTCGTCGGGGCCTCTGGCTTACTGGTGAACAGGGAGTGCACGGGACCCAGGGCGTGCCCGGTGACCTCGATGCGCAGCGTCTCGTGCAGCACGGTCACGGTGATCAGCATGGTGATGATCAACTGGCCGTCCCACAGTGTCCACTGGACGCCGAGGTAGTGCCGCTGGCCGCTGCCGAACTGCTGCTTGTTGCAGATGTCCTGTATGGCGTGGCTCTTGATCGTGTACGCCTCGACGTCCGTGCCGCCCGGCCGGGACACCTCCTTGGCGTTCTCACCGATCGGCGAGACGATCCAGTGCTTGATCGAAGGGGTGGGGAAACCACCGGTGTTGAGCGGGCCGCGCTCCAGCATGCGGAGCTTGTCGTGGATGTTGCGGACGACGTCCCAGCTGCGGAAGGGGTGGATCTCCTTGTCGGGGTCCTTGGGGACGAGGTCCTCGGCGAGCTGCCAGCTGCCCCAGCGGGTGCCCATGCCGAGTATGCCCTTGGGTCCGGCGTAGAACACCGAGTTGGACTGCTGCTCGGCGCCGAGGGCGGCCAGGGCCTGGCGCAGCCGCTCGGCCGCCGTCTCGCCCGGGCTGCCGGGCACCGCCTCCGGGATCTTGGCGCCGAGACCACCGCCGGACAGCAGGCTGTCCCAGCGCTCGCGCAGGTCCTTGGCGGTCCGCTCGCAGATCTGCTTGGCCCAGAGCCAGCCGATCACCGGGAGGACCACCGACGCACGCGCGTACCAGGCCCAGAAGCCGGTGAAGGGCATGCGGACGAGGAAGACCACGGCGAGGGCACCGAAGGCGACCAGGAGCGTGGTGCCGAGGGCGCCGGCGCGCTTGTTCGTCTGCTTGGCGATCATGGACCGGAGCTGGAAGACCAGCAGCCACACCAGCAGCCCGGGCAGGAACAGCACACCGCACAGCACCATGACGGCCGACAGCCAGTTGTCCCGCTCCCGGCGGATGCGGTTCGCCGCGAGGCAGTGCTCGACGACGACCTGCGGCTCGGTGCCGAAGGACTGGATGAGGGGCTTGCGGCCGGCGCCCAGCATGCGGTCCACCACCGCCCGCCCGAAGGCCTCGCCGAGGTTGGGCCTGAAGATCGTGGCCCACTTGCGGCCTGAGCTGACGGTGGACTCGTGCCACTGGTTGTTCGCCTTGAGGATCTCGCCGACATCGCTGTCCCGGTACGCCGCCGAGGCCAGGGCGAAGGTCGCCGCCGTCTGCCCCGCGGAACCCGAGAGCGGCACCTGCGCCCCGGGAGTGAAATCGAAACCGTCGAACGCCACTTCCGCCCCCATCGCCGCCGCCCCCGCTCCTGCGGCTTTCCCGACTTCCCTGCCCCGCACACCTGTTGATCAGGTCATCGTCTTGATCAGTTCCCAGAGTATCGGCCGCGACCGACATTCGTCGGCGGACGGCCGAAGCCGCCCGCCGAGGGTGAAGGGAGCCGAACCGTCAGGCGTTCTGGGCCTGTTCGCGCATCCTTTCGGCGATCTGTGACGGCATCGGCTCGTGTCGTGCGTAGGTGCGGTTGAAGCGTGCGGTGCCGTGCGAGAGGGAGCGCAGATCCACGGCGTACCGTCCGATCTCGATCTCCGGGACCTCGGCCCGTACGAGCGTGCGTCCGCCGCCCGCCTGCTCGGTGCCGACCACCCGGCCGCGGCGCCCCGACAGGTCGCTCATCACGGCGCCCACGTACTCGTCGCCGACCAGGACCGTCACCTCGGCCACCGGCTCCAGCAGATGGATCCTGGTGTCGGCGGCCGCCTCGCGCAGGGCGAGCGCGCCCGCGGTCTGGAACGCGGCGTCGGAGGAGTCCACGGAGTGCGCCTTGCCGTCGAGCAGGGTGATCCGTACGTCGATGAGGGGATAGCCCGCGACCACGCCCTTGGCGGCCTGGGTCCGCACCCCCTTCTCGACGGAGGGGATGAACTGCCGGGGCACGGCCCCGCCGACGACCTTGTCCACGAACTCGATGCCCGAGCCGTTGGGGAGGGGTTCGACCTCGATCTCGCAGATCGCGTACTGCCCGTGCCCGCCGGACTGCTTCACATGGCGGCCACGCCCCGCGGCCTTGTCCGCGAACGTCTCCCGCAGGGAGACCTTGTGCGGGACCACGTCGACCTGGACGCCGTACCGGTTGCGCAGCCGTTCCAGGGCGACATCGGCGTGGGCCTCGCCCAGGCACCACAGGACGACCTGGTGGGTGTTCTGGTTCTGTTCCAGGCGCATGGTGGGGTCCTCGGCGACCAGCCGGCCCAGGCCCTGCGAGAGCTTGTCCTCGTCGGCCTTGCTGTGCGCCTGGATGGCGAGCGGCAGCAGCGGGTCCGGCATCTGCCAGGGCTCCATCAGCAGCGGGTCGTCCTTGGCCGAGAGCGTGTCACCGGTCTCGGCCCGGTTGAGCTTCGCCACGCAGGCCAGGTCGCCCGCGATGCAGTGCGTCAGGGAGCGCTGCTGTTTGCCGAACGGCGCGGACAGGGCGCCGACACGCTCGTCGACGTCGTGGTCCTCGTGCCCGCGGTCGGCCAGCCCGTGCCCGGAGACGTGCACCGTCTCGTCGGGGCGCAGGGTGCCCGAGAAGACGCGGACAAGGGAGACCCGGCCCACATAGGGGTCACTGGCCGTCTTCACGACCTCCGCGACCAGCGGCCCGTTCGGATCGCAGGCCTTGACCTCGCGTTCCTGACCTTCAGGTGTCGTCACGGTGGGCGCCGGGCGTTCCAGCGGGGTCGGGAAGCCACCCGTGACGAGTTCCAGGAGCTCGACGGTGCCGAGCCCCTGGCGGGCGCCCTCGGCGGCGGGCGCGGCCGCCAGGACCGGGAAGAAGGCCCCGCGCGCCACGGCCCGCTCCAGGTCCTGCACGAGCGTCTTGACGTCGATCTGCTCGCCGCCCAGATAGCGGTCCATGAGGGTCTCGTCCTCGCTCTCGGCGATGATCCCCTCGATCAGCCGGTTGCGCGCCTCCTCGATCAGCGGCAGCTGCTCCGGTCCCGGCTCGGCCTCCTTGCGCTCCCCGGAGGAGTAGTCGAACAGCCGCTGGGTGAGGAGTCCGATCAGCCCGGTGACAGGGGCGTGCCCGTCGGGCCCCTCCGCGCCGTGCAGCGGCAGGTACAGCGGCAGTACGGCGTCGGGGTCGTCCGCGCCGAAGGCCTCGGCGCAGATCCGTGTCATGTCGTCGAAATCGGCGCGCGCCGATTCGAGATGGGTGATCACGATGGCGCGTGGCATGCCGACCGCCGCGCACTCCTCCCACACCATCCGGGTCGAGCCGTCCACCCCGTCCGAGGCCGAGACGACGAAAAGGGCCGCGTCCGCGGCGCGCAGACCGGCCCTGAGTTCTCCGACGAAGTCGGCGTATCCGGGGGTGTCGATGATGTTGATCTTGTATCCGTCCCAGTCGACGGGTACCAGGGAGAGCTGCACCGAGCGCTGCTGCCGGTGCTCGATCTCGTCGTAGTCGGAGACGGCGGTGCCGTCCTCCACCCTGCCCGCCCGGTTCACTGCTCCCGCCGTCAGTGCGAGAGCTTCCACCAATGTCGTCTTGCCGGATCCGCTGTGGCCGACCAGCACCACATTCCGTACGGACGCGGGGTGGTCGGCCGCTGTAGCCCTGCCGGCGGCTCCGGGGTGTGCGTTCGCCTTGTCGCCCATGGCCTTGCCTCCCGTGCACGGTGAGGTCACTTCGGGCGCGGGCGTACGGATCCGCGTGCGGTGCGGCTCCGATGACGCCCGCGGTGTCTTCGAGCTTTGCACTCGCGTCACGGTGCGTCCATACGGGGGACGCGATCCCGCCGTGACATCGACGCCATCCCACCGTGACACGGGGTGCGGGTGCCCGGCCGTCGCACAAGCGCGCGCCTGGCTACGATGGGCCAGCCGGTGGCCAGCAGGGGCCGCGCGGCGACACCGACCCTCGGGAAGGCCATGCTGAACAAGTACGCGCGTGCATTCTTCACGCGTGTCCTCACACCGTTCGCCGCGTTTCTCATCCGTCGGGGGGTAAGCCCCGACACGGTCACCCTCCTGGGTACGGCCGGAGTCATGGCGGGCGCGCTGGTCTTCTACCCCCGGGGAGAGTTCTTCTGGGGAACGATCGTCATCACGCTCTTCGTCTTCTCCGACCTGGTCGACGGCAACATGGCGCGCCAGCTCGGCCGCTCCAGCCGCTGGGGCGCCTTCCTGGACTCCACGCTCGACCGGGTCGCCGACGGCGCGATCTTCGGCGGATTCGCGCTCTGGTACGCGGGCAGCGGCGACAACAACGCCCTGTGCGCCGTCTCGATCTTCTGCCTGGCCAGCGGCCAGGTGGTCTCGTACACCAAGGCCCGCGGCGAGTCGATCGGCCTGCCCGTCGCCGTCAACGGCCTGGTCGAGCGCGCCGAGCGCCTGGTGATCTCCCTGGTCGCGGCGGGCCTCGCGGGCCTGCACACGTTCGGGGTGCCCGGCATCCAGTGGCTGCTGCCCGTCGCGCTGTGGATCGTCGCCGTCGGCAGCCTGGTCACGCTGATCCAGCGCGTCGTCACGGTGCGCCGGGAGTCCGCGGAGGCGGACGCCGCGGCCGCGGCGCACAACAGTGGGGCCACGTCGTGACCAGTCTCCAGGAGAGGCTGGTGGACGGGGCGTACGCGCTCGGCTGGAGCACCGTCAAGAAGCTCCCGGAGCCGGTCGCGGTGCGCCTGGGCCGCACCATCGCGGACATCGCCTGGAAGCGGCGCGGCAAGGGCGTACAACGGCTGGAGAGCAACTACGCGCGCGTGCTGCCCGACGCGACCCCGGAGCGGCTCGCCGAGCTCTCCCGGGCAGGCATGCGCTCCTACCTGCGCTACTGGATGGAGTCCTTCCGCCTCCCCGCCTGGAGCGAGGAGCGCGTGCGGACGGGTTTCGACTGCAAGGACGTGCACCATCTGACGGACGGGCTGGCCTCCGACCAGGGCGTCATCCTGGCCCTGCCGCACATGGGCAACTGGGACCTCGCCGGCGCCTGGGTCACCACCAAGCTGGAGACCCCGTTCACGACCGTCGCCGAGCGCCTCAAGCCGGAATCGCTGTACGACCGTTTCGTCGCCTATCGCGAGGGCCTCGGCATGGAGGTCCTGCCGCACAGCGGCGGCACCGCGTTCGGCACGCTGGCCCGGCGGCTGCGGGACGGCGGACTGATCTGCCTGGTGGCCGAGCGTGATCTGTCGGCCTCGGGCGTCGAGGTGGAGTTCTTCGGCGAGACGACCCGGATGCCCGCGGGCCCGGCGCTGCTCGCCCAGCAGACCGGAGCCGTCCTGCTGCCGGTCACGCTCTGGTACGACGACTCACCCGTGATGCAGGGCCGTGTGCATCCCCCCGTCGAGGTCCCCGAGACAGGCACCCGGGCCGAGAAGACGTCTGTCATGACACAGGCGCTGGCCGACGCCTTCGCCACGGGTATCGCCGAACATCCGGAGGACTGGCACATGCTGCAGCGCTTGTGGCTCAAGGACCTCGATCCCGGGAAGGATCCTGACAACAGGGATTCTGACCGCGGAAATCCTGACAACAAGGATCCTGACAACGCCCAGAGGGATTCCGAGAAGAGGACTCCGTGAGGATCGGCATCGTCTGCCCCTACTCCTGGGACGTGCCGGGCGGCGTCCAGTTCCACATCCGTGACCTGGCCGAACACCTCATCCGCCGCGGACACGAGGTCTCCGTGCTCGCCCCCGCGGACGACGAGACACCGCTGCCGCCGTACGTCGTCTCGGCGGGCCGCGCGGTCCCGGTGCCCTACAACGGCTCCGTTGCGCGCCTGAACTTCGGCTTCCTGTCGGCGGCCCGGGTGCGTCGCTGGCTGCACGACGGCACCTTCGACGTGATCCACATCCACGAGCCGGCCTCGCCCTCGCTCGGCCTGCTCGCGTGCTGGGCCGCGCAGGGCCCCATCGTCGCCACCTTCCACACCTCCAACCCGCGTTCGCGGGCCATGGTCGCCGCGTACTCGATCCTCCAGGCGGCCCTGGAGAAGATCAGTGCGCGGATCGCGGTGAGCGAGTACGCCCGCCGCACCCTCGTCGAGCACCTGGGCGGCGACGCGGTCGTCATCCCGAACGGCGTCGACGTCGACTTCTTCGCCCGTGCCAAGCCCAAGCCCGAGTGGCAGGGCGACACCCTCGGCTTCATCGGCCGCATCGACGAGCCCCGCAAGGGCCTGCCCGTCCTCATGAAGGCCCTGCCCAAGATCCTCGCCGAGCGCCCGGGGACCCGGCTCCTGGTCGCCGGACGCGGTGACGAGGAGGAGGCCGTCGAGTCCCTGCCCGCCGAGATGCGCTCGCGCGTCGAGTTCCTCGGCATGGTCAGCGACGAGGACAAGGCCCGCTTCCTGCGCAGCGTCGACCTGTACGTGGCGCCCAACACCGGCGGCGAGAGCTTCGGCATCATCCTCGTGGAGGCGATGTCGGCGGGCGCGCCGGTGCTGGCCTCCGACCTCGACGCCTTCGCGCAGGTCCTCGACCAGGGCGCGGCCGGCGAACTCTTCGCCAACGAGGACGCGGACGACCTGGCCGCCGCGGCCCTGCGCCTGCTCGGCGACCCCGAGCGCCGGGCCGAACTCCGCGCGCGGGGCAGCGCCCACGTACGGCGCTTCGACTGGTCGACCGTCGGCGCGGACATCCTGTCCGTCTACGAGACGGTCACGGACGGCGCGGCGGCGGTCGCAGCGGACGAACGGACGGGGCTGCGGGCGCGGTTCGGACTGGCCCGGGACTGAGCGTGCGGGACACGCCGACGCCGGACGGGGGAGGGGCGTGCTGCGCACCCGCGCGCGGGGAGTCCGGTGCGCACGGGAAGGTCGGTGCGCACGGGGCGGCCGGTTCGCGGGAGGCCGGTGCGCACGGGGCGGCCGGTGCGCACGCGGGGGTCAGTTCGCACGGGGCGGCCAGTTCGATTTTCCAACTCTCCGTACCGGTGCCGCGCCCCGGCACGCGCACGGGCGACCGTCCTGGGCCTCCTCGTCCCCGTCCAGCGCCTGACGCCGCCGCAGTCACGCTGCCGGGCGGCGAGTTCCGCATGGGCGACGCCTTTGGCGAGGGTTACCCGCAGGACGGCGAAGGACCGGTCCGCACGGTGCGCGTCGAGCCGTTCCGGATCGACGCGACGGCCGTCACCAACGCCCGGTTCGCGGACTTCGTGCGGGCGACCGGACATGTGACGGACGCGGAGCGGTACGGCAGTTCGTTCGTGTTCCACCTGTTGCTGCACCCCCGCGCGCGGGAGGCCGTTTTCGGGGCGGTCGCCGCGGCGCCCTGGTGGCTGGGTGTCGAAGGGGCCCACTGGAGCGCGCCCGAGGGCCCCGGTTCCGACCTTGAGGACCGCGCGGACCACCCCGTGGTGCACGTCTCCCACCACGACGCCCGCGCATACTGCGCCTGGGCGGGCGCCCGGCTGCCCACCGAGGCGGAGTGGGAGTACGCGGCGCGCGGTGGCCCGGCAGGCCGCCGCTACCCCTGGGGAGACGAGTTCGCCCCCGCCGGCCAGGAGCGCATGAACACCTGGCAGGGCGACTTCCCCAGGCTCAGCACCCGCCCCGGCGGCCGCACGGGAACCGTCCCGGTGGACTCCTACGAGCCCAACGGCTTCGGTCTGTACAACACTTCGGGCAACGTGTGGGAGTGGTGCGCGGACGCCTTCACCGCGCCCTCCGGGATCTCGGCCGAGACCTCGGCGACGGACCCCGGCGAGCGGGTCATCCGCGGGGGCTCGTACCTGTGCCACGCCTCGTACTGCAACCGCTACCGGGTGGCCGCCCGGTCGAAGAACACCTCCGACTCCTCCACCGGGCACGGCGGTTTCCGTTGCGCCTGGGACGTGGGGGAGGGGTGACCACACCCGGGTAGCCTTGCCGCCCGTGACCGCAACCCTCATCTGGATCCTCGTCGGCCTCGTCGCGATCGGCCTCTACCTGAGCTGGACCGCGGGGCGTCTCGACCGGCTGCACGCCCGGATCGACGCCGCCCGCGCCGCGCTCGACGCGCAGTTGTTGCGCCGTGCCTCTGTCGCCCAGGAGTTGGCGACCTCCGGGGTGCTCGATCCCGCCGCCTCGATCGTGCTCTACGAGGCCGCGCATGCCGCGCGGCAGGCGGAGGAGGAGCAGCGCGAGGTGGCCGAGAGCGACCTCAGCCAGGCCCTGCGGGCCGTCTTCGGAGAGGTGCAGCAGGTGGAGGCGGTGCGGGAGGCGCCGGGTGGGGATGCGGCGGCGACCGAGCTGGCGCAGGCGGTGCGGCGGGTGCCGATGGCTCGGCGGTTCCACAACGACGCGGTACGTGCCGCCCGCGCTCTTCGTCGCCACCGCAAGGTCCGCTGGTTCCGTCTTGCCGGTCATGCGCCCTTCCCCATGGCCTTCGAAATGGACGACGAGCCGCCCACCGCCCTGGCGGACCGCCCCACGACCTGACGACGGGGGTCCCTTTCGGCCGCGGTGGGTGGGTGTCGCTCCGGGGCTGCGGGCTGGTGGCGGCGGGCCGCGCAGTTCCCCGCGCCCCTCGGGCGGGGCTGCGCCCCGAATCCCCGCCCGCCCGCTGTCTTTTCGCCGACGGCCGGTGGGGGCTGGTCGCGCAGTTCCCCGCTCCCCTTAAGGCGCTGCGCGCATCCTTCAGCCCGTCCGGCGTTTGAGGACGAGACCGTTCAGGCCGATGCGGGGGCTACGGGCGGAGCCCTCTGGGATGGGACGGGTAGGGACGGCGGGGGCGAAAAGGATCCACCGGCTCCCCATTGGCCCTTGCTGTGGACTGGTCCACTCGCGTTTCCTCAGTGCTGCAGAAATCCTCTTTCACCGAGTGAGGTCAACCCGTGTCCAGCACGCTCTCCAACACCGCCCAGTCCGCCGAGAACGCCGCAACCGGCACCGCCCGCGTCAAGCGCGGCATGGCGGAGCAGCTCAAGGGCGGCGTGATCATGGACGTGGTCAACGCCGAGCAGGCGAAGATCGCCGAGGACGCCGGCGCCGTGGCCGTCATGGCCCTGGAGCGGGTGCCCGCCGACATCCGCAAGGACGGCGGCGTGGCCCGTATGTCGGACCCGACCATGATCGAGGAGATCATCGACGCGGTCTCCATCCCCGTCATGGCCAAGTCCCGCATCGGTCACTTCGTCGAGGCCCAGGTCCTCCAGTCCCTCGGTGTCGACTACATCGACGAGTCCGAGGTCCTCACCCCGGCCGACGAGGTCAACCACTCCGACAAGTGGGCCTTCACGACCCCCTTCGTCTGCGGTGCCACCAACCTCGGCGAGGCCCTGCGCCGCATCGCCGAGGGCGCCGCCATGATCCGCTCCAAGGGCGAGGCCGGCACCGGCAACGTCGTCGAGGCCGTCCGTCACCTGCGCCAGATCAAGAACGAGATCGCCCGGCTGCGCGGCTTCGACAACAACGAGCTGTACGCCGCCGCCAAGGACCTGCGCGCCCCGTACGAGCTGGTCAAGGAGGTCGCCGAGCTCGGCAAGCTCCCGGTCGTGCTGTTCTCCGCCGGTGGTGTCGCGACCCCCGCCGACGCCGCTCTCATGCGTCAGCTCGGCGCCGAGGGCGTCTTCGTGGGCTCCGGCATCTTCAAGTCCGGCGATCCGGCCAAGCGCGCCGCCGCCATCGTGAAGGCGACCACCTTCTACGACGACCCGAAGATCATCGCGGACGCCTCCCGCAACCTGGGCGAGGCCATGGTCGGCATCAACTGCGACACCCTCCCCGAGACCGAGCGCTACGCCAACCGCGGCTGGTAAGAGGCCGGACCCCAGAGACCGGACAAAGGCATCACGTACATGACTGACGCACCTGTCATAGGCGTCCTGGCACTCCAGGGCGACGTACGGGAGCACCTCATCGCCCTGGCCTCGGCGGACGCCGTGGCCAGGCCGGTGCGGCGTCCCGAGGAGCTCGCCGAGGTGGACGGCCTGGTCATCCCCGGCGGCGAGTCCACCACCATCTCCAAGCTGGCCGTCCTGTTCGGCATGATGGAGCCCCTCCGCGCGCGCGTGCGCGGCGGCATGCCGGTCTACGGCACCTGCGCCGGCATGATCATGCTCGCCGACAAGATCCTCGACCCGCGCTCGGGCCAGGAGACGATCGGCGGCATCGACATGATCGTGCGCCGCAACGCCTTCGGACGTCAGAACGAGTCCTTCGAAGCGGCGGTCGACGTCCGGGGCGTCGAGGGCGATCCTGTAGAGGGCGTTTTCATCCGCGCCCCCTGGGTCGAGTCCGTGGGCGCCGCGGCCGAAGTGCTCGCCGAGCACGAGGGTCACATCGTCGCCGTACGCCAGGGCACCGCGCTCGCCACGTCGTTCCACCCGGAACTGACCGGCGACCACCGCGTGCACGGCCTGTTCGTCGACATGGTGCGCGCGAACCGGACACCGGAGTCCTTGTAGGATCTGGGGGTCCCCCAGATCCTCAAGGTCGGGGGGAGTTCGTACAGGATGGGTTACGCGAAGGAGACAGGCAGATGTCCGGCCACTCTAAATGGGCTACGACGAAGCACAAGAAGGCCGTGATCGACGCCAAGCGCGGCAAGCTCTTCGCGAAGATGATCAAGAATATCGAGGTCGCGGCCCGCACCGGTGGCGCCGATGTGTCCGGCAACCCGACGCTGTTCGACGCCATCCAGAAGGCCAAGAAGAGCTCGGTCCCGAACAAGAACATCGACTCCGCGGTCAAGCGCGGCGCCGGTCTCGAGGCCGGTGGCGCCGACTACGAGACGATCATGTACGAGGGTTACGGGCCGAACGGTGTCGCGGTGCTCATCGAGTGCCTCACCGACAACCGCAACCGCGCCGCCTCGGACGTCCGCGTCGCCATGACGCGCAACGGCGGCAACATGGCCGACCCGGGCTCCGTCTCGTACCTCTTCAACCGCAAGGGCGTCGTCATCGTCCCCAAGGGCGAGCTGACCGAGGACGACGTCCTGGGTGCCGTGCTCGACGCGGGTGCCGAAGAGGTCAACGACCTCGGCGAGTCCTTCGAGGTCATCTCCGAGGCCACCGACCTGGTCGCGGTCCGCACGGCCCTCCAGGGCGCCGGCGTCGACTACGACTCCGCCGAGGCCAACTTCGTCCCGACCATGCAGGTCGAGCTCGACGAAGAGGGCGCCCGGAAGATCTTCAAGCTGATCGACGCCCTGGAGGACAGCGACGACGTGCAGAACGTCTTCGCCAACTTCGACGTGAGCGACGACGTGATGGCCAAGGTCGACGCCTGAGCTGCCAAGGATTCATTTCGGCGGGCCCGCGGGACACGTCCTGCCGGCCCGCCGTCGTTGTCAGTGGCAGCGGTTAGCCTGTCGGGGACGGATGATGATCGCGGTCCATCGGACCGCAACCATCAATCGAGGAACCACGACGGCGATCAGCCACTTCCGCGCGAGCGGCGGCGGCTCAGCCGCAAAGGGGGGTTTGGGGTGCGAGTGCTGGGCGTTGACCCGGGACTGACCCGATGCGGTGTCGGGGTGGTCGAAGGCGTCGCGGGCCGACCCCTGACCATGCGCGGCGTCGGAGTCGTACGCACTCCGGTGGACGCCGAGTTGGGCCTGCGCCTCGTCGCCATCGAGCAGGGCATCGAGCAGTGGCTCGACGAGTACGAGCCCGAAGTCGTCGCCGTGGAGCGGGTGTTCAGCCAGCACAACGTGCGGACGGTGATGGGCACGGCCCAGGCCAGCGCCGTCGCTATGCTCTGCGCCGCCCGCCGCGGCCTCCCGGTCGCCCTGCACACCCCGAGCGAGGTCAAGGCCGCCGTCACCGGCAGCGGACGCGCGGACAAGGCCCAGGTCGGTGCCATGGTCACCAGGCTGCTCAGGCTCGACGCGCCGCCCAAGCCCGCCGACGCCGCGGACGCCCTCGCCCTCGCCATCTGTCACATCTGGCGCGCCCCCGCGCAGAATCGACTCCAGCAGGCCGTCGCGCAGAACCGGCTCCAACAGGCCGCCGCCCTGCACGCGTCGAAACCCGCATCGCAGCACGCTTCGAAAGGCCGTACCGCATGATCGCCTTCGTCAGCGGCCCGGTCGCCGCCCTCGCCCCGGACTCCGCGGTCGTCGAGGTCGGCGGCATCGGCATCGCCGTCCAGTGCTCGCCCAATACGCTCTCCGGGCTCCGGATGGGACAGCAGACCAAGCTCGCCACCTCCCTCGTCGTGCGCGAGGACTCCCTGACGCTGTACGGCTTCGCGGACGACGACGAGCGCGGGACCTTCGAGCTGCTCCAGACCGCCAGCGGTGTCGGCCCGCGCCTCGCGCAGGCCATGCTCGCCACCCACTCGCCCGACGCCCTGCGCCGCGCGATCGCCACGGGTGACGAGAAGACGCTCACGGCCGTACCCGGCATCGGCAAGAGGGGAGCCCAGAAGCTCCTGCTGGAGCTCAAGGACCGGCTCGGCGAGCCCCTCGGCACGAGCACCGGCATCGGCGCCCCGGTCAGCACCGGCTGGCGCGACCAGTTGCACGCCGCGCTGATCGGCCTCGGGTACGCCACGCGCGAGGCCGACGAGGCCGTCTCCGCCGTCGCTCCGCAGGCCGAGGCCGCCGAGGGCACACCCCAGGTGGGCCAGCTGCTCAAGGCCGCCCTCCAGACCCTCAACCGCGCCCGCTGAACCACCGGCCGCCCGACCACCAGACCGCGAGGCACACGTGCACGCTGTGTCTTCCCGGGGAGCGCCCCCGGACCCCCGACCGGATGACACAGCCGGCATGCCACGGCTAGGAGAACTTCAGTGAACTGGGACGACACGACCGACGAGAGCGACGCCGAGCGGCTCGTCGGCGCGTCCGCCGACCGTGAGGACCAGGCCGTCGAGGCGGCCCTGCGCCCCAAGGACCTGGACGAGTTCATCGGCCAGGAGAAGGTCCGCGAGCAGCTCGACCTCGTGCTGCGCGCCGCCCGGGCGCGCGGAGCCACCGCCGACCACGTGCTGCTCTCCGGCGCCCCCGGCCTCGGCAAGACCACCCTCTCGATGATCATCGCCGCCGAGATGGGCGCCCCCATCCGCATCACCAGCGGCCCGGCCATCCAGCATGCCGGTGACCTGGCGGCGATCCTCTCCTCGCTCCAGGAGGGCGAGGTGCTGTTCCTGGACGAGATCCACCGCATGTCCCGGCCCGCCGAGGAGATGCTCTACATGGCGATGGAGGACTTCCGCGTCGACGTGATCGTCGGCAAGGGCCCCGGCGCCACCGCGATCCCGCTGGAGCTGCCGCCGTTCACGCTGGTCGGCGCCACCACGCGCGCGGGTCTGCTGCCGCCCCCGCTGCGCGACCGCTTCGGCTTCACCGCGCACATGGAGTTCTACGAGCCCGCGGAGCTCCAGCGCGTCATCCACCGTTCCGCGAATCTCCTCGACGTGGAGATCGGCGCGGAAGGCGCGGCCGAGATCGCGGGACGCTCCCGCGGCACGCCCCGTATCGCCAACCGTCTGCTGCGCCGCGTCCGGGACTACGCGCAGGTCAAGGCGGACGGGATCATCACGCGCGAGATCGCCGCGGCCGCGCTCAAGGTCTACGAGGTCGACGCCCGCGGCCTCGACCGGCTCGACCGCGGTGTCCTGGAGGCCCTGCTCAAGCTGTTCGGCGGCGGCCCGGTCGGTCTGTCCACGCTCGCGGTCGCGGTGGGGGAGGAGCGCGAGACCGTCGAGGAGGTCGCCGAGCCCTTCCTCGTACGGGAGGGACTGCTCGCCCGCACACCGCGCGGCCGGGTGGCGACCCCGGCGGCATGGGCCCATCTCGGCCTGACGCCGCCGCGCCAGTCGACCGGGGGAAACGGACAAGGGGACCTGTTCGGGGCGTGACGGCGCGCGCACTCGCGGGGTCAGGAACCCCGGTGCCATGCTGAGCGTTGTTCCCTGAGTGCGGACTCGCTTAGACTCCGCCGATGCCGCCCTTGTCGACGGCATACATACCCCCATCCAGCAGGCCGCTCACCATCGCGGTCGAAGAAGGAAGTTCCGACCCGTGAGTCTCGTGACCCTCCTCCCGTTCATCGTGCTCATCGGGGCCATGTTCCTGATGACCCGGTCGGCCAAGAAGAAGCAGCAGCAGGCCGCTTCCATGCGCAATGAGATGCAGCCCGGCTCCGGCGTGCGCACGATCGGTGGCATGTACGCCACTGTCAAGGAGGTCAACGAGGACTCGGTCCTCCTTGACGCCGGCCCGGGCGTCGACCTGCTGTTTGCGAAGAACGCGATCGGCGCCGTGCTTTCCGACGACGAGTACAACCGCATCGTCCACGGCGCCGAGCACGACCTGGATGCGGACGGGTCGGTTGTTCCCGACGACGCCTCCTCCCTCACCGAGACCGACGAGCCCGCCGCCGACGCCTCTTCCGACGCCTCCGACGACAAGCCCCTCGACCTCGGCAAGAAGGACGTGGCCGCCGAGCCGTCCGACAAGCCCGCCGAGGCGAAGGCCGACGAGGCCGACGAAGCAGAGCCGAAGAAGACCGACGGCGAGTCCGACGCGAAGTAGTCACGCCCCGGGGACGCGGCGTGATCCGCTTGCGCTCCGCACCTCCGGGACCTGCGTTTTCGCACGGAATCCCGACACCATGTCATGGTCGCCCCCGCGCTGACCCCGCGCACGGCGGCCCGAGAGGGAGTACGAGAAGGTGGCAGCACCGAAGAAGGGCCGGAGCGCGAGCGCCCAGAGCAGGCCGGGGCGCTCGCTGGCCTTCATCCTGATCGCCATCGCGGCGCTCACGGGGGGGATGTTCCTCTCCGGGCATCCCACCCCGCGTCTCGGCATCGACCTCGCCGGCGGCACGAGCATCACGCTCACGGCGAAGAACGAGCCGGGCCAGCCGAACGCGATCAACAAGACCAACATGAACACCGCGGTCGACATCATGAACCGCCGTGTCAACGGTCTCGGCGTCTCTGAGGCCGAGGTGCAGACCCAGGGATCCGACAACATCATTGTCAACATCCCCAAGGGCACGAACTCCAAGGAGGCCCGGGACCAGGTCGGCACCACCGCGAAGCTCTACTTCCGTCCGGTCCTGACCACCGAGGTCTCCGGTTCGGCCGCGACGGCCAGCCCGTCGCCCAGCGCCTCGAGCAGCTCCTCATCGAAGGCCACGGACAAGGCCACCGAGAAGGCGACCTCGTCGAGCTCCGCGAGCCCGACGTCCTCCGCCACCTCCCAGGGCCGCGCGGTCACCGACGCCCTGAAGGCCGGCTCCACGCCGTCCGCGAGCAGCTCCGCGAGCTCCTCGGCCAGCCCCTCGGCCTCCTCCAGCGCCTCGCCGTCGGCGACCAGCAGCGCGAGCGCCAGTGCCGCTGCCACCAAGCTCGAGGCCCAGTACACGGCGCTCAACTGCGCGGACAAGGCGCAGCGCGCCAAGGCCGGCGAAGGCTCCAAGGCCACCGACCCCACCGTGGCCTGCGGCAAGAACTCCTCGGGCCAGTGGCAGAAGTACATCCTCGGCCCCGCCGAGGTCTCGGGTACGGACATCAAGAGCGCCTCGGCCGTCTTCGACACCCAGAGCGCGGCGGGCTGGAAGGTCACCATGGAGTTCACCTCCGGTGGCTCCAAGAAGTTCGCCAACATCACCGGCAAGCTCGCGAAGAACCAGTCCCCGCAGAACCAGTTCGCGATCGTCCTCGACGGTGATGTCGTCTCCGACCCGTTCGTCCAGCAGGCGCTGACCGGCGGCAACGCGGAGATCTCCGGCAGCTTCGACCAGACCGAGGCGCAGAGCCTGGCGAACATGCTGAAGTACGGCGCGCTGCCGCTCACCTTCAAGGAGTCGAGCGTCACCACGGTGACGGCCGCACTCGGCGGCGAGCAGCTGCACGCCGGTCTGATCGCGGGCGCCATCGGCCTCGGCCTGGTCGTCATCTACCTGGTGGTCTACTACCGGGGCCTGTCGATCATCGCCATCCCCTCCCTGCTGGTCTCGGGTGCCCTCACGTACGTGATCATGGCGTTGCTCGGTCCCACCATCGGCTTCGCGCTGAACCTGCCTGCGGTCTGCGGTGCGATCGTCGCGATCGGAATCACAGCGGACTCGTTCATCGTGTTCTTCGAACGCATCCGGGACGAGATCCGCGAGGGCCGTTCCCTGCGCCCGGCCGTCGAGCGTGCCTGGCCGCGCGCCCGGCGCACCATCCTGGTCTCCGACTTCGTGTCGTTCCTCGCCGCCGCGGTGCTCTTCATCGTCACCGTCGGCAAGGTCCAGGGCTTCGCGTTCACGCTCGGTCTGACCACGGTGCTCGACGTGGTCGTCGTGTTCTTCTTCACCAAGCCGCTGATGACGCTCCTCGCCCGCCGGAAGTTCTACGCGAGCGGCAGCAAGTGGTCCGGCCTCGACCCCAAGGCCCTGGGCGCCAAGCCCCCGCTGCGCCGTACGCGCCGTCCCTCCGCCCCCGTCGACCCGAAGGAGGCGTGAGATGTCGAAACTCGGCACCCTCGGCGCCCGGCTCCACCGCGGCGAGATCGGCTACGACTTCGTCGGCAAGCGCAAGATCTGGTACGGCATCTCGATCCTGATCACCATCACGGCCATCCTCGGCCTGACGGTGCGCGGCCTGAACATGGGCATCGAGTTCCAGGGCGGCGCCGTCTTCACCACCGGGAAGACCAGCGTCTCGGTGGCCCAGGCCGAGACGTACGCGCAGAACTCGTCCGGCCATGACGCGGTCGTCCAGAAGCTCGGCAACGGCGGACTGCGCATCCAGGTCGCCGGCATCGACACGGACAAGTCCGACAAGATCAAGGACGAGCTCGCCAAGGACCTGAACGTCAACGCGGAGTCGATCAACGCGGACCTGGTCGGCCCCAGCTGGGGTGACCAGATCGCCAACAAGGCCTGGGAGGGCCTGGCGATCTTCATGGTCCTCGTCGTGATCTACCTGGCGATCGCGTTCGAGTGGCGCATGGCCGTGGCCGCGCTCGTGGCCCTGATCCACGACATCACGATCACGGTCGGCATCTACGCCCTGGTGGGCTTCGAGGTCACCCCGGGCACCGTGATCGGTCTGCTCACCATCCTCGGTTACTCGCTCTACGACACGGTCGTCGTCTTCGACAGCCTCAAGGAGCAGACGAAGGACATCACCAAGCAGACCCGCTACACGTACAGCGAGATCGCCGACCGCTCGATCAACGGCACCCTGGTCCGTTCGATCAACACCACGGTGGTCGCGCTGCTGCCGGTCGCCGGCCTGCTGTTCATCGGTGGCGGTGTCCTCGGCGCGGGCATGCTCAACGACATCTCGCTGTCGCTGTTCGTCGGCCTCGCGGCCGGTGCGTACTCCTCGATCTTCATTGCCACGCCGCTCGTCGCCGACCTCAAGGAGCGCGAGCCGCAGATGAAGGCCCTCAGGAAGCGCGTCCTCGCCAAGCGGGCCCAGGCCGCCGCCAAGGGCGAGCCTCTGGAGAGCGAGGTCTCCGACGTGATGCTGGACGACGAGCCGGAGGACGACGGGCCCATGGTCGTCGGCCCGCGCAACCAGCCCGCGTCCCGCAACCGGGGCCGTGGCCGACCCTCGGGGAAGCGCCGATGACCGAGCTCACGGACATCACGACGCTGCTGCTCAGCCGTATCCGCGACGTGGCCGACTACCCGGAGCCGGGTGTGATGTTCAAGGACATCACCCCGCTCCTGGCGGACCCGGCGGCCTTCACGGCGCTCACCGACGCCCTGGCGGAGATCGCCGTGCGCGCCGAGGCCACGAAGATCGTCGGTCTGGAGGCCCGCGGCTTCATCCTCGGCGCCCCCGTCGCCGTCCGCGCCGGGATCGGCTTCATCCCCGTACGCAAGGCGGGCAAGCTCCCCGGAGCGACCCTGTCGCAGGCGTACGACCTGGAGTACGGCTCCGCCGAGATCGAGGTGCACGCCGAGGACCTGAACGGGGCCGACCGCGTCCTGGTCGTCGACGACGTCCTCGCCACCGGCGGCACCGCCGAGGCCTCGCTCCAGCTCATCCGCCGGGCGGGCGCCGAGGTCGCGGGCGTCGCCGTGCTGATGGAGCTCGGTTTCCTGGGCGGTCGCGGCCGTCTGGAGCCCGCTCTCGCGGGCGCTCCGCTGGAGGCGCTGCTCAAGGTCTGAGGGCCGCGGTCGCGACACCTCGGGGAAAGCCCCGGGAAAGGCCTGGGAAGGCCCTGAGACACCCGTAGGACACCGCGGAGGCGGGCCCGGAGGAATCCGGAGCCCGCCTCTCGCGTTCCTCCTGTACGAGGCCGTCCCAGCGGCCGAAAGCGAGCCCGACGCCCAGGATCGCTACCATGGGGTTTCCGGAGCCTGACCGGGGGACCCGGAACGCGCACGAGGAGCCCTCTTGCCAGACGAGGCCCAGCCACTCACCGCCGCCAAGCCCGAGCCTGCCTCGGCCCCCGCGGCGACGCCCGCCAAGAACGCCACGAGCGGGCCGGTCGAGCACGCCCAGTCCGCGCCCGACGACAAGGCGGCCGAGCAGCCACGCCCCAAGCCGGTTTCTCCCGAGCGCTCCGCGAACACCCCGGCGGTGCGTTCCGCGGCCGCCCCGTCCGGCCGTCCCAGCTCTTCCTCCAACCGCGTCCGCGCCCGCCTGGCCCGGCTCGGCGTGCAGCGCTCGAACCCGTACAACCCGGTCCTGGAGCCGTTGCTGCGGATAGTGCGCAGCAACGACCCGAAGATCGAGACGTCGACGCTGCGGCAGATCGAGAAGGCCTACCAGGTCGCCGAGCGCTGGCACCGCGGCCAGAAGCGCAAGAGCGGCGACCCGTACATCACGCATCCGCTCGCCGTCACGACGATCCTGGCGGAGCTGGGCATGGACCCCGCCACGCTGATGGCCGGTCTCCTGCACGACACCGTCGAGGACACCGAGTACGGCCTGGACACGCTCAGGCGCGACTTCGGCGACCAGGTCGCCCTGCTCGTCGACGGCGTCACCAAGCTCGACAAGGTCAAGTTCGGCGAGGCCGCGCAGGCCGAGACCGTCCGCAAGATGGTCGTCGCCATGGCCAAGGACCCCCGCGTCCTGGTCATCAAGCTCGCCGACCGCCTGCACAACATGCGCACCATGCGCTACCTCAAGCGCGAGAAGCAGGAGAAGAAGGCGCGCGAGACCCTGGAGATCTACGCGCCGCTCGCCCACCGCCTGGGCATGAACACCATCAAGTGGGAGCTGGAGGACCTCGCGTTCGCGATCCTCTACCCCAAGATGTACGACGAGATCGTGCGTCTGGTCGCCGAGCGCGCCCCCAAGCGCGACGAGTACCTCGCCATAGTGACCGACGAGGTCCAGGCCGACCTGCGCGCCGCCCGCATCAAGGCGACGGTCACCGGCCGCCCGAAGCACTACTACTCCGTCTACCAGAAGATGATCGTACGAGGCCGTGACTTCGCGGAGATCTACGACCTGGTGGGCATCCGCGTCCTCGTGGACACCGTCCGCGACTGCTACGCGGCCCTCGGCACCGTGCACGCGCGATGGAACCCGGTCCCCGGCCGGTTCAAGGACTACATCGCGATGCCCAAGTTCAACATGTACCAGTCGCTGCACACGACGGTCATCGGGCCCAACGGCAAGCCGGTCGAACTCCAGATCCGCACGTTCGACATGCACCGCCGTGCCGAGTACGGCATCGCCGCGCACTGGAAGTACAAGCAGGAGACCGTCGCCGGTTCCTCCAAGATCCGTACGGACGTGCCCCGGGCCGCCAAGGGGAGCGCGGGTCAGGACACCGTCAACGACATGGCGTGGCTGCGCCAGTTGCTCGACTGGCAGAAGGAGACCGAGGACCCGAGCGAGTTCCTGGAGTCCCTGCGCTTCGACCTGTCCCGCAACGAGGTCTTCGTCTTCACGCCCAAGGGTGACGTCATAGCGCTTCCGGCCGGCGCGACACCGGTGGACTTCGCGTACGCGGTCCACACGGAGGTCGGCCACCGGACGATAGGCGCACGGGTCAACGGACGCCTCGTCCCGCTCGAATCCACCCTGGACAACGGCGAC
Organism: Streptomyces sp. NPDC058086; assembly: GCF_042885015.1. Classification (NCBI taxonomy): domain Bacteria; kingdom Bacillati; phylum Actinomycetota; class Actinomycetes; order Kitasatosporales; family Streptomycetaceae; genus Streptomyces; species Streptomyces sp. NPDC058086. The sequence goes on from NZ_JBHVST010000121.1 coordinate 20,472, forward strand.
TTGGTGGAGGTCTTCACCTCCAAGGCGGCCGGCGCGGGCCCCTCCCGCGACTGGCTGGGCTTCGTGAAGTCCCCGCGCGCCCGCAACAAGATCCGCGCCTGGTTCTCCAAGGAGCGCCGCGACGAGGCCATCGAGCAGGGCAAGGACGCCATCGCCCGCGCGATGCGCAAGCAGAACCTGCCGATCCAGCGCATCCTCACCGGCGACTCCCTGGTCACCCTCGCGCACGAGATGCGCTACCCCGACATCTCCTCGCTGTACGCGGCGATCGGCGAGGGCCATGTCACCGCGCAGAGCGTCGTGCAGAAGCTGGTGCAGGCCCTCGGCGGCGAGGAGGCGGCCACCGAGGAGATCGACGAGAGCGTTCCGCCCGCGCACGGGCGTGGCCGCAAGCGCCGCTCCAACGCCGACCCGGGTGTCGTCGTCAAGGGTGTCGAGGACGTGTGGGTCAAGCTCGCCCGCTGTTGTACGCCCGTCCCCGGCGACCCGATCATCGGCTTCGTCACCCGCGGAAGCGGCGTATCGGTGCACCGCAGCGACTGCGTCAACGTCGACTCGCTCTCCCGCGAGCCCGAGCGCATCCTCGAGGTCGAGTGGGCGCCCACCCAGTCCTCGGTCTTCCTGGTGGCCATCCAGGTCGAGGCACTGGACCGCTCCCGGCTCCTGTCGGACGTCACCCGCGTCCTGTCCGACCAGCACGTCAACATCCTGTCCGCGGCCGTCCAGACCTCCCGCGACCGCGTCGCCACCTCCCGCTTCACCTTCGAGATGGGCGACCCCAAGCACCTGGGGCACGTCCTGAAGGCGGTCAGGGGCGTGGAGGGCGTGTACGACGTGTACCGGGTGACCTCGGCGCGCAGGCCCTCCGACGGGTCCTGACGTCCGCGGCCCGGTGGCCCGTCGACGGGCCACTACGTAGAGGGGCTCCCGTACGCACCGTACGGGAGCCCCTCTACGTAGTGGCGGGAAAACCCAGCCGCCTCGGCCGCCTCAGCCGCCGAACTCCTGCAGACCCTTCAACGCCTGGTCCAGCAGCGCCTGACGGCCATCGAGCTCCTTCTGGAGCTTGTCGGCCCTCGAAGTGTTGCCCGCGGCACGCGCCGTCTCGATCTGGCCCTGGAGCTTGTCCACGGCGGCCTGCAGCTGACCGGTCAGACCCTCGGCACGCGCCCGTGCCTCCGGGTTGGTCCGGCGCCACTCGGCCTCCTCGGACTCCTGCAGAGCCCGCTCCACCGCGTGCATCCGGCCCTCGACCTTCGGGCGGGCGTCGCGCGGCACGTGGCCGATGGCCTCCCAGCGCTCGTTGATGGAACGGAAGGCCGCGCGGGCGGCCTTCAGGTCCTGCACCGGGACGAGCTTCTCGGCCTCCTCGGCCAGCTCCTCCTTGAGCTTCAGGTTCTCCGACTGCTCGGCGTCCCGCTCGGCGAATACCGAGCTGCGCGCGGCGAAGAACACGTCCTGGGCGCCGCGGAAGCGGTTCCACAGGTCGTCCTCGTGCTCACGCTGGGCGCGACCCGCGGCCTTCCAGTCCGCCATCAGCTCGCGGTAACGCGCCGCCGTCGGCCCCCAGTCCGTGGAGGCGGACAGCGACTCGGCCTCCGCGACCAGCTTCTCCTTGGTCTTGCGGGCGTCCTCGCGCTGCGCGTCCAGCGAGGCGAAGTGCGCCTTGCGGCGCTTGGAGAACGCCGAGCGCGCGTGCGAGAAGCGGTGCCACAGCTCGTCGTCCGACTTGCGGTCGAGTCGCGGCAGCCCCTTCCAGGTGTCCACCAGGGAGCGCAGCCGCTCACCGGCCGCCCGCCACTGGTCGCTCTGCGCCAGCTCCTCCGCCTCGACGACCAGCGCCTCCTTGGAGTGCCGTGCCTCGTCGGACTGCTTCGCACGCTGGACCTTGCGCTCCTCACGGCGCGCGTCGACCGTCTCGACGAGCTTGTCCAGCCGCTTCTTCAGCGCCTCCAGGTCGCCGACCGCGTGATGGGCGTCCACCTGTTCGCGAATATGGTCGATCGCGATCTGGGCGTCCTTCGCCGACAGGTCGGTGGTTTTCACTCGTCGCTCGAGGAGGCCGATCTCGACAACCAGGCCTTCGTACTTGCGCTCGAAGTAGGCCAGCGCCTCATCAGGGGAGCCGGCCTGCCAGGAACCGACGACCTGCTCGCCGTCGGCCGTACGCACGTACACGGTCCCCGTCTCGTCGACGCGGCCCCACGGGTCGCTGCTCACAGCGCCTCCTCCACATGATGCCTGCGAGGGGCTTCAGCGCCCCTGGGCATCGTCCACAGTTTCGTCACGGCCAACATAGGCGACCAGCCCGGCGGCTGTCCGCATCCAGCGCGACCGAAATTTCGCAGTTGACGGTCAGGATTTCGCCACGGTCAGCTTGTTGATCACGACCGTCGCGTTGGGCGCCCCGTCGCCCTGGCCTGTGCTCTCTCCGGCCGCGGCGATCTTCTTCAGGACCGTGAGGCCGGACTTGGAAATAGTTCCGAACGGTGTGTAGCTGGCCGGTAGCTGACTGTCCTGGTACACGAGGAAGAACTGGCTGCCACCTGTGTGCTTCTGGCCGGTGTTGGCCATCGCGATCGTGCCCGCCGGGTAGATGCCGCCCTTGAGGCTGGTGTCCTTCAGGTTCTCGTCCGGGATCGTGTACCCGGGACCGCCGCTGCCGGTGCCCTTCGGGTCACCGCACTGCAGCACGTAGATGCCGTTCGTGGTGAGCCGGTGGCACTTGGTGTGGTCGAAGAACCCCTTGCCCGCGAGGAAGTCGAACGAGTTCACCGTGTGCGGGGCCGCGGCCGTCTTCAGCGCGACGTCTATGTCGCCGCAGGTCGTCGCCAGCTTCATCGCGTAGTCCGCCGACTTGTCGATGCTCATCGCCGGCTCCGTCTTCCAGCTCAGCGACTTCACCGCGCCTTCGGCGGGCTTGGCGCACGGGTCCGGCGCCTTGCTGGTCGGGGAGGCGCTCGGCGTGACCTCCGCGCCCGCGTTGGCCTTCTTGTCGTCGTTCTTGAAGAGCCCGGTCGCGTACGACACCACACCGCCGACGACGAGGACGCCGACGACCGACGCGACCACCGTATTGCGCGTGTGTGACTTGCGCCGCGCGGCCGTACGCCGCTGCTGCTGCCGCAAGAACTTCTCCCGGGCGAGCTGACGCCGCCGCTGTTCCTGGGTGACCACCGGGATATCTCCTCATGCGTCTCGTACGTCAAGTGGGACGCGTGCGTCTTGTGAGCCGACCGCCTGCGTGTGCCCCGTACCGTATATGGGTTAGCTGAGGAATCGGCAGCGCCGGTAGGCTCTGATCCACAGCCACCCACCCCGTACGGCATCACGCGTACGCCACCACGAAGGACGATCGTGCTCATTGCCGGGTTCCCCGCCGGGGCCTGGGGCACCAACTGTTACCTGGTCGCCCCCGCCGCCGGTGAGGAGTGCGTGATCATCGACCCGGGCCACCAGGCCGCCCAGGGAGTCGAGGACGCACTCAAGAAGCATCGGCTCAAGCCCGTCGCCGTCGTCCTCACCCACGGCCACATCGACCACGTGGCCTCGGTGGTGCCCGTCTGCGGCGCCCATGACGTACCGGCCTGGATCCACCCCGACGACCGGTACATGATGAGCGACCCGGAGCGGGCGCTCGGCCGGTCCATCGGCATGCCGCTGATGGGCGAGCTGACCGTGGGGGAGCCGGACGAGGTGCGGACGCTGACCGACGGCACGCGGCTGGAGCTGGCCGGTCTGGAGCTGTCCGTCGCGCACGCGCCCGGCCATACGAAGGGGTCGGTGACCTTCCAGATGCCCGAAGCCCGCGACGGATCAGACATTCCGTCGGTCTTCTTCTCGGGCGATCTGCTCTTCGCCGGCTCCATCGGACGCACCGACCTGCCCGGCGGTGACATGGACGAGATGCTCGGCTCGCTGGCCCGTGTGTGCCTGCCGCTCGACGACTCGACCGTGGTGCTGTCCGGCCACGGCCCCCAGACGACCATCGGCCAGGAGCGCGCCACCAACCCGTATCTGCGGCAGGTGGCGGCGGACCGCCAAGCGCGCGGCGCCGAGCCCGCTCCCCGACGAGGAATGTGACGAGAGACTTTCGTGAGCACCTTCAAGGCCCCCAAGGGCACCTACGACCTGATCCCTCCGGAGAGCGCCAAGTACCTCGCCGTGCGCGAGGCGATCGCCGCGCCGCTGCGCAACTCCGGCTACGGCTACATCGAGACGCCCGGCTTCGAGAACGTCGAGCTCTTCGCGCGCGGTGTCGGTGAGTCCACCGACATCGTGACCAAGGAGATGTACGCCTTCGAGACCAAGGGCGGCGACCGGCTCGCCCTGCGCCCCGAGGGCACGGCGTCCGTGCTGCGCGCCGCGCTGGAGGCCAACCTGCACAAGGCCGGCAACCTCCCCGTCAAGCTCTGGTACTCGGGCTCCTACTACCGCTACGAGCGTCCCCAGAAGGGCCGTTACCGCCACTTCTCGCAGGTCGGCGCCGAGGCGATCGGTGCGGAGGATCCGGCGCTCGACGCCGAGTTGATCATCCTGGCGGACCAGGCCTACCGGTCGCTGGGGCTGCGTGACTTCCGCATCCTGCTGAACTCGCTGGGCGACCAGGAGTGCCGTCCCGTGTACCGGGCCGCCCTCCAGGACTTCCTGCGCGGCCTGGACCTGGACGAGGACACGCTGCGCCGCGCCGAGATCAACCCGCTCCGGGTCCTCGACGACAAGCGCGACGACGTGCAGAAGCAGCTGGTGGGCGCGCCGTTGCTCCGTGACTACCTCTGCGACGCGTGCAAGACGTACCACGAGGAGGTGCGCGAGCTGATCACGGAGGCGGGGGTTGCCTTCGAGGACGACCCCAAGCTGGTGCGCGGCCTGGACTACTACACGCGGACCACCTTCGAGTTCGTCCACGACGGTCTGGGCTCCCAGTCCGCGGTGGGCGGCGGCGGGCGCTACGACGGCCTGTCCGAGATGCTCGGCGGGCCCGCGCTGCCTTCGGTGGGCTGGGCGCTCGGTGTCGACCGCACGGTGCTCGCCCTGGAGGCGGAGGGGATCTCGCTCGAACTCCCCCCGGCCACGAGCGTGTTCGCCGTTCCGCTCGGTGAGGAGGCCCGTCGGGTGCTCTTCGCCAAGGTGGCCGAGCTGCGGAAGCTCGGTATCGCCGCCGACTTCTCCTACGGGTCCAAGGGGCTCAAGGGGGCGATGAAGAACGCGAACCGGTCGGGAGCGCGGTACACGATCGTCGCCGGTGAGCGGGATCTCGCCGAGGGTGTGGTGCAGCTCAAGGACATGGAGTCCGGTGAGCAGGCGGCGGTCGGGGTGAACGAGATCGTGGCGGAGCTCGAGACGCGACTGGGCTGAGGACCGGCTTTCTCGCCCCCGCCGCCCCTACCCGTCCCATCCCGTCCATGGGGGCTCCGCCCCCGAACCCCCGGGTGGGTTCTTCGGCTGCGGGTGGGTGGGGGCTGGTCGCGCAGTTCCCCGCGCCCCTCAGGAGCGCTACGCGCATCCCCCAGGGGCGGGAGAAGGTCAGTCCAGTAGGCCGAACCGCATCGCGCTCGTCACCGCCGCGGTTCGGTCGTCCACCCCCAGTTTGGTGAAGGCCCGCAGCAGGTGGGTCTTCACGGTGGACTCGCCGATGAACAGCCGGCGCCCTATCTCGGCGTTCGTGCAGCCCTCTGCCACCAGCCGCAGCACCGCCGTCTCACGCTCGGACAACCTCGGCCGCTCCGGCTTCGTACGGAGCTGGTCGACGAGCCGGGCGGCGACGGACGGGGCCAGCACGGTCTCGCCGCGCGCGGCGGAGCGGACGGCGTCGGCGAGTTCGGCGCGAGGGAGGTCCTTCAGGAGATAGCCCGCGGCTCCGGCCTCGACCGCCCGCAGAATGTCCCGGTCCGTCTCGTACGTCGTCAGCACGATGACCCGGCAGCTCAACCCCGCCTCGGTCATCCGCACGATCGAGTCGACACCCCCGCCCCCCGGCATCCGCAGGTCCATCAGGACGATGTCCGGCCGGAGCTCGGCCGCCAGCGCCTCCGCCTGCGGGCCGCTCGACGCGTCGGCGATCACATCGAGGTCGGGCTCGGCACTGAGCATCGCGCGCAGCCCTTCCCGTACGACGGGATGGTCGTCCGCCAGGACGATGCGGATCACGAGTCACTCCTTGGAACGGGCAGAACGGGCAGACAGACGGTGACGGTCGTGCCCTCGCCGGGCGCGCTGCGCACACGGGCCCTGCCGCCCACTTCCGCGGCCCGGGCGCGCAACCCGGTCAGACCGTAGCCGCCGGCGGGCGCGGCGGGGTCGAAGCCGGGGCCGTCGTCCTGTACGGAGAGTGTCAGCGAATCGTGGGCGTATGTCAGGACGACCGCGATCGTCGAAGAACTCCCCGCGTGTTTGCGGGCGTTGGCGAGTGCCTCCTGGCAGGAACGCAGGACCACGACCTCGGGCCCGGCGGGCAGCGCGCGCACGGGGCCGGTGACGTCCACCGTCGCTTCGTGGCGCGCGGCCAGCCGGCGCAGCGCGTCGGGCAGCGAGGCCCCTTCGAGGTCGGCGGGCGCGCCCCCGGCGACCAGGGCCCGCGCCTCGGCGAGGTTCTGCCGGGCCGTCTCCGCCATCAGGGACAGGTGGCGGCGGGCCTGCGGGATGTCGTGGTCGAGTTCGGCCTCGACCGCCTGCACCAGCATCAGCAGGCTCGTGAAGCCCTGTGCGAGCGTGTCGTGGATCTCCCGGGAGAGCCGTTCCCGCTCGGCCAGCGCGCCGTGCGCCGACGAGAGCCGGGAGAGCTCGTGGCGACTGGCGTCCAGTTCGGCGATCAGCTCGGCCCGTTCCTGGCTCTGCTCGATGATGCGGATGGTCCAGTTGCCGAAGGCCACCGCGAAGACGAGGGTGACCACGCCGAAGAGCGAGTTGAAGAAGACGTCCTGGCCGCTCGGCCACCACAGCAGCGCCCAACCCACCACCGGCACGATGTTGATGACCGTCACGGCCACCAGCGCCCAGCGCAGCCGCAGCGCCATGAAGCACTGGGGGACGAGCGCGAAGGCCATCAGCCGGGTCTCGCCGACGAGGATCCCCGACGGCAGGAACAGCACGATCGCCCCCGCGAGATAACCGAGGGCCCGGCGTTCGTCGGGCGGGTCGCCGCCGAGGACGGGCCGCCCCACCACCACGTACCAGGGAATCAGCGCCACCAGCAGCGCTGCCGAGACGAGGCGCAGGCGCCACCCCGGATGCCCCGTGCCGAGGACGAACACCAGGGTGGCCACGCACACGATCGCGAAGTACGAGTCCCAGAGCCGGAAGGAGCGGTCCCAGGCGTCCGCGCTCTTCGCGCCGCCGGGTCCGGCGATCCGTTCGGTCATCCGTCGCGACGGTTCTTCCAGCGGAAGGTCAGCAGACACAACAGCAATCCTCCGACGCACCAGGCCCCCAGCACCAGGGCGATCCGCCCGAACTCCCAGCCGCCCGCCTGCTCCAGGACCTTCGCCGACTCGGGCAGGAACACCCCGCGCAGCCCCTGGCACATCCACTTCAGCGGGAACAGGGCGCCGATGTTCAGCATCCAGTCGGGAATCGTGTCGATGGCGATGTAGACCCCGGAGATGAACTGCAGCACGAGGAAGGGGAGCACGACGACGGACGTGGCGCTCTTGCCGGACTTCGGGACCGAGCTGATCGCGATGCCGAGCAGAGCGCAGGCCGTCAGGCCCAGGACGAAGATCCAGGCGAAGTCGGCCCACTTGGCGGGATCCGAGGGCAGCTTCACGTCGTACAGCGTCGTGCCGACGACGAGCAGGATCGCCGTCTCCAGGAGGCCGGTGACCAGGACCAGCCAGATCTTGCCCAGGAAGTACGCGGCCGGTGGCATCGGAGTGCCGCGCAGCCGCCGCAGCACCTTCTCGTCCCGCTCGATCGCGATGGAGATGCCGAGGGACTGGAAGCTGGTGGACATGATGCCCGCGGCCATCATCGCGGGGACGTAGAGCTGGGAGGCGGTGATGCCCGCGCCCCGCACATCGTCCTTGAAGATCGACGCGAAGAGGAAGAGGAAGACGACGGGGAAGGCGAAGGTGAACACCACCTGGTCGCGCTGACGGAAGAACTGCTTGATCTCCAGGGCGCCCCGCCGCAGGCCGAGGCTCCAGGCTCCGGGCAGCCGCACGGAGGAGGCCTCACCGCGTACACGTACGGTCGTCAGGGTCATCGCGCGTTCTCCTGTCCGGTCAGTCGGAGATAGACGTCCTCCAGGGTCGGGCGGGTCACGCTCAGCCCGGGTATCTCGCCGTCGAAGCGGCGGGTGAGCTCCGCGACCGTGCGGGTGGGGGTGTCCGTGCGCTCGCTGCGCGGGGTGCCGTCGGCCTCCGTCCACTCGACGGTCGCCTCGGTGCCGAAGCGTTCGCGGAGCGCGGCGGGTTCGCCTTCCGCGACGACGCGGCCCCGCGCGACGACTGCGAGCCGGTGCGCCAGCGCTTCCGCCTCCTCCAGGTAGTGCGTGGTGAGCAGGATGGTCGTGCCCTCGTCGGCCAGTTTCCGGATCAGGTCCCAGAACTGGCGGCGGGCAGCCGGGTCGAAGCCTGTCGTCGGTTCGTCCAGGAGCAGCAGTTCGGGGCCGCCGATCACCCCGAGCGCCACGTCCAGCCGCCTGCGCTGGCCGCCCGAGAGCGCCTTGATACGGCTGCCCGCCTTCGCCTCCAGACCGACGAGCCCGATGACCTCTTCGGGGTCGCGGGGCCGCGGGTAGTAGCGGGCGAAGTGCCGTACGGTCTCGTCGACCGTCAACTCCGCGGGCGCCGATTCGTCCTGCCAGACGATACCGACCCGCGAGCGCCACGCGCGTGTGCCCGTCGCCGGGTCCGCGCCGAGCACGGACACTTCGCCCGCGTCCCGCCCGCGGTTGCCCTGGAGGATCTCCACCGTGGTGCTCTTGCCCGCGCCATTGGGTCCGAGCAGGCCGAACACCTCGCCGCGGCGGATGCCGAGATCGATGCCGTCGACGGCGGTCACGTCCCCGTACTGCTTGCGCAGCCCCCGTACGTCCACCGCGAGTTGGTTCGCGTGTGTTGTCATGCCGACGAGCCTGCCGCCGAAGCGAACGCTCCGGGACGACCGTGCGTACCTCCTTATGTCCACCGAACGGTGGACACACATGTGGGTGCGGCACAATGTCGGTTGCCCGCAGGCCCTTCGAGACTACGGAAACGGCGTGATGAGCAAGACGACGACAGTCATCTCCATCGACCAGGAACGTGCAGCCGGTCCCCGGACGGTCGGCGGCAGCCGTGCGCTCGCCCTGTTGCTGGTGATCACCGGCGCGGCCGGTCTGCTCGCCGCGTGGGTCATCACGATCGACAAGTTCAAGCTGCTGGAGAACCCGAACTTC
>NZ_JBHVST010000122.1:0-29304 GCF_042885015.1 Streptomyces sp. NPDC058086
CAACGCAGTGAACTCCGGCGCTTCGCGCCTCCGGGCCGAGGATGCGTTTCCCTCCCCGGCTGAAGCCGGGGATACCCACGCAAGATCAGGGATGGCGCTCCCAGCAAGGGCGGTTCCCGAACCGCTGGACGCAATCGCCCGCTGGCTCCTCGAACGGCGCCGCGTCAGTTACACCACCGGCCATACCTCGGACTCGCCATGGCTGTTCCCCGGCGGGTTCGCCGGACACCACCTCAGCAACGAACGCCTCGGCACGCGGCTGAAGCGGCTGGGCATCTACTCCCGCTCCGGCCGCACCGCCGCGCTGATGGACCTGTCTGCCCAGCTCCCGGCCACGGTCCTCACCCGGCTGCTGGCATCGGCCCCGAAACCGCGACCGCCTGGACGCAGGCCGGCGGGCATTGGGCTCGATGCGCCGCTGGCCTTCCCGACCGTCCCGAGTTCAGGGCAGGTGTCGGCGCACGGACGCCCAGCTTGCGAGTTGATCTTTGATCGGTCCGGACGGAAGGCTGGGCATCAGCCGGTCGATGTGAGCGGTGAGGTTCTTGTGACGGCGCAGGTCGCCGATCTGCTCGATCGGAAGGTCTCGCCAGCCTGCCGCGACCGACTCCGCCCGGCGCGGCGCAAGCGAGAGCGCGGCGAGGGTGTCGTTGGCCAGAGCTTCGGGGTTCCAGGCCGGGTCAGCGGCGGTGCCGAGGTGTTCGATGACCCAGGTCCGAAGTGCGAATTCCTGGCTGCGCATGCGGGCTTGCTCCCACAGACCGTCGCCGTGAAACCGTCTGTTCGCCGCCAGGGACAGCTTGGCCCAGCGGAGACGGACATCGCGCGACTGTACAGACCGATAGACGTGGGACTGCGCCACCGTGCGGATCCGCTCCAGCTCCTGCCGGCGCCGAAGCCCGACCATGTGGGTCTCAAGGCTCTCGATGCTCCAGGAACTGAAGTTGAGATTCGGCTCATCCACGTGGTGCCTCCGCTCAACGTCCGCGTGCTGCAGCCAGCAAGATCCGATGTCGCTCGAGGTCGACGCCGAGGATCGCGACCATAAACTCCTGCCCTTCCGCGGCAGTCGCCTCAGGAAGTTCTTCTGGTCGGATGAGTCCTTCGACGCAGTCTGCGACTCGGACGAAGGCGCCGATCGGCGCGACCGTGGTGACCTGGCCGCTGACGGTCTGGCCGATCATGTCGGCGAGTGGCAGCAGCAGATCTGCATGTTCGTCCCACTCGGTGAGCTTGATCTTCACCTGGTGGTTGTGGTCTGCATGCCACAGGACGAGTCCGGTGACGTGCTCTCCAACGCGCGGAAGTTCCATGCATCGGGGCATGGCGGTGATCTCGGCCAGGCCGATGGCTTCGGGGTGGTGGGCTATGGAGAGGAAGACGCCGAATGGCCGGCGGCCGACGACCTCGCCGGTGACCGGGGCGCCGAGGGGGAGGTTGCGGACGGTGTCGGGCCAGGCAGCTACGACGCGGGTTCCGTAGTCCTTGTCGCTCCCCCAATCGGGCCATGGGTATTCGGTCATAGACGGATCATGGCAGGCTCGGCCCCGATTCGGGGTGGGTTCGTCCGTCGGTGGTCGTCGGATGACGTTGCTTGGGGCCGGAGTTGTCCCTTTGGGACAATCCTGGTCGCGGGCTGCGGGCGTTGGGGGTTCCGCCCTGCTCAAGAACAGTCGAGATCATGAATCACCATGTCTCAGGCGTCATTCCGCACGTTCTGACAGCCGGGGTTACCAATATCGGCATCCCCCATGCGGCCCTTGTATCCATACGAGGCCGCGTTCAACGCCTCGCCTTCGGGCCGTCCTCGGACACGGCCCTCCCAGGCGCGGCCTGAGCCGGTCAGCCAGGAGTGAGGCAGGCTTCGAGGGCGGCTCGCAGCTGTTCCGGCAGGTGGTCGCCCAAGGGAACCTCGCGTGGGCTGTGGTCGCCTTCGCAGATCCAGCTCTGCTCATCCTTGTCGAACCACCGGTCCTGGCCGCCCCACATGGGGTGCCCCTGGAGCAGATGCCTGGCCAACGGCTCGCTCGACTCGGGAGCACCCTGAGCGACCAGGGCCCGGACCACGGCTGACATAGCTCCTTCCGGGAGCGCGGTGTCGCCCAGGACCGGAAGGAGGAGAAGGAGCCGGGCATGAGGGTCGGGTGACACCGACGGCGCCAGCCGGTGCCTCCAGCAGGGCGGCGAGCTCGGGCCAGCACAGCCCTGGGCCGATGCGGTCCTGATCGTCGCTGGCCAGGACGAGATCCTGGCGCCAGTCGGGGTGCGTGAGGAAGTAGTCCTTGCTCGTGAACTCCTCGCCACTGTTGTAGTGCACGACGATCGTGAAGCCGCCGGCCAGAGGCACCGTGAACACGGGCCACGCCGACGGGTCGTGGAGCTTGTCCAGCATGGTGTCCGCGTCGCCCGCGTCGGCGCCGAAAGCCTCCGGCGAGAAGCCCTCGGACAGGTCCGCCAAATGCGCGGGCCAGAAGCCTGGCTCATCCAGGAGCGGAAGCCCGTCCACCACGGGCGACGAGGAGTACCAGTGCCGTGCCATCACCATGCCGGGATTCTCCCCCTACCCGGTCATGTCCGTTCGAAGATCCCGGTGCTCAAGGGCAGCCAACTTGACGGCATAGCAACGAGGGCCATCCCTCGCACGATCCGGCTCCTCAGATCGGCGAAGGCCCGCACCGTCGTACACGGCCTGATCGGCGGCGCCTGTGGATCCGAGGTGTTCCCGGATCGCCCGACGTGCATCCGGGTCGGGCAGCGTTAGCTCGGTGACGGTCGTGTCGGAAGCGATGCGGAGTGCCTGCATGCGGGCCCCTCCTCGGTGACACCGATGGGTGTGAGTGTTGCGCAGTGATCGCGGTGGGCTGCGCACAGCGCATTCGTTCAGCGTGATTGCGCAGCGGCCTCGGTGCGGTGGCGGATGACGGCGTGCCAGCGGCGCTCGAAGTCTGCGGTGTGCTCTGCGATGGTCGTCGCCGTGATGGGTTCGTTGTACTGGAGGGTGATTCCCCGGGCTGCGCAGGCCTCGGCGACGGCTGTCAACGCGGGCTGTTCACTGCGCAGTCGGTGCTCGGCCCAGACGCTGTAGATCCGGAAGGGCAGGAGGTAGCGGCGTAGCGTGCTCGCAGCGGCGGCTCGTCCGTTGCGGCCGACCACGCCCTTCTCGCCCAAGTACGTCGACAGGTCAACGCCGTTGGGCTCGGCACCGCGCTGCTGCTGGTACTCCGCCCATGCGAGGTAGTAGCGGTCGACAAGAGTGAGGCCGCCTCCGTCGGACGGATCCTGGCGGGGCAACATCGGGTCGTCGACAGGAGCATCGACTCGTGGGCCGCGCTGCTCCTTTGCGGCGTACGCGACGGCGCCAGCAGACTCCTGGACGGTCTGCGGTGCCGGCACGGACGCAGCCGCCGGACGGTCGAGAGCATCGGTGGCCGCTTGGCCGTCGACATCCTGCTCCGGGGCGGGTGCACCGGTGGTGCCGTAATCGCGTGCCTGGAACTCCGCGACGAACTCCTGCAAGTCGGCGCCGGTGACCGGCTGCCCGTCGGCCGCGGTGATGCCGTCGCGCTGGTACACGTACTGGGCAAGGGCATCGGCGTCGGGGTGTGCGCCGTACTGCTGCCCGTATCCGAGCCAGGCGTTGTAGAAGTAGTCGCCCCACGGCGCTGCGTCGCCAGCAACCAGAGCATCTTCAGGCCCGGACTCGGTGTCGGCCGCGGGAGTCGCGTAGCGCTGCTGCAGGACCTGTAGAAGGGGTGCCAACTGCGCGTCGGAGAGCGGTCGGCCGGCCCCGGTGGAAATGCCGTACTCGTTCTGGAGCCAGAGGGCGAACTGAGCGGGCGACGGCACGGACTCGAATTCGGCGAGCCAGGCCTGGTACGCGTCGGCGAATCGTCCCGCATTCCCCTCCCCCACTGCATCGCCGCCGTGAGACACGGCGGCGTCCGCATCTGCGGCCCGCCCCGCCGGACGCGGTTCGGCAGATCCCGCGTACGCCAGCTCCTTGCCGTCTTCCTCCGTGGCCTCGAGTACGGGGCTCTGCCTCTGCGCCGGAACCGGGGCCTGCACCACGGGGGCCTGGATCAGTGGCACTTCGATGCCGGCCGCCGCCAGGCCGGAGGGGGCGGTCGCGGCGAGCGGGACGCCGTAGCGGGCCAGGCGTAGCGGCATCAACGATTCCACCGGGGCCTTGCGGCGCCAGGCGCGGCCGAAGCGGGAGTGCAGGCGGGCCTGGTAGACGAGGCGGTCCTGCTCCAGCTTGATGACCTGCTCGTAGGAGCGCAGCTCCCACAGCTTCATCCGGCGCCACAGGAGGAAGGTGGGGATCGGGGAGAGCAGCCAGCGGGTGAGGCGGACGCCCTCCATGTGCTTGTCGGCGGTGATGTCCGCGATCCGGCCGATCGCGTGCCGGGCCGCCTCGACCAAGACCACGAACAGGACCGGGATGACGGCGTGCATGCCGACGCCCAGCGGGTCCGGCCAGGCCGCCGCGCCGTTGAAGGCGATCGTCGCGACCGTCAGCAGCCACGCCGTCTGGCGCAGCAGCGGGAAGGGGATGCGGATCCAGGTCAGCAGGAGGTCCAGGGCGAGCAGGACGCAGATACCCGCGTCGATGCCGATCGGGAAGACGTACGCGAAGTTCCCGAAGCCCTTCTTGAGGGCCAGCTCGCGCACGGCCGCGTACGAACCGGCGAAGCCGATACCCGCGATGACGAGCGCACCGGCGACGACCACACCGATGAGAATCCGGTGCATTCGTGTCAGCTTGACGGGTGTCTCGCTGCTTACCGCAGTCACGACTGTTGCCACTCCCCTGGCTCCGCTTCACTCTGTGCTTCTCTCACGCTCCCATGCGAGTGGGCTTGTTGGGATCGGTCTGTCGGAGTCACCGTCGGATCGTCAGCGAAAAGTGATCGTCGAGGTGATTTGATGGGCGTTACGCCTTACCCCATGGGCCTTGGTCTGGTCGTGCCCAGAAGGCGGTGACGCCGAGAATCTGCTAGATAGCTGCCTTTCCTCGCTTTCGTCAGGTACTAGCGCACAACCAGTGGTTGGCAGGGTGTGATTGCGGCGCAATCACACTGCTCGCCGTCAGTCACTCGTCTACGGCCGATAGGCTCCGGCCGCGCACACGTTTCAACCCCTATACGGAGACGCCCATGGCTCAGAAACCCGGCCTCAAGCGAGACCTCGCTGCCGAGAGGGCAGCACGCAAGGCTGCTAGTCAGCAGGCCCGGCTGGTACCGCAGGGGTTGCCGACGGTGCGACCGGATCAGCTGATGCCGAGCCCTGAGAACGGGCGCAAGAGGCTGCTCAAGATCGATGAACTCGCCGACTCATTGGGCTCCGACGGGATGAACACCGCCATGACGGTGATCCCACCGGACGTCTATGTGGACATCTACCCGCAGCACAGGGACGCGGTGGAAGCCCGTGTCGCCGAGGGCGTCCTCTTCGTCGTCCACCATGGCCACCGCCGTCTCGCAGCTGCCCTGAAGGCCGGCCTGAGCGAGGTACCGATCCTGGTACGTCGCGAGGTGCCCAGCCTTCGCATTGCTGCGATCCAGGAGAACCTGCAGCGGATGGGGCTCAACCCCATCGAGGAGGCAGTCGAGTTCCAAGAGGCACTCGACGAGAAGGACGCAGACGGAAAGCAGCTGTCGCAGCGGGAACTCGCGAAGCGTGCCGGATGCTCCCAGACCTACGTATCCCACCGGGTAGCGCTCCTTCGACTGATCCCGGCACTGCAACAGGCCGTCGTCAATCACTGGCTGAAGGAACAACAGCTGCTTGAGCCTGACGGGCAGCACGCTGAAGCCGCGGACTCTGTGCTGGTAACGCCCGTCCGGGAAGCAGCAACGGTCTATGCACGTCTGAGGCCGGATCTGCAGGAAGCCTTTGTACGTGGCGAGCTGACCTCAGCCGAGGCAGCCGTAGTCAGCAAGTTGCCCGCAGATCAGCAGGCGATCCCCTCGCTTGACGACGGTGATGATTGCGCCGCAATCACCCACCACGAGTCCGCCAACCGGCAGTTGCCGGAGCCGCGGGGGAGTGACTCCACCGAACGCGCCGGGGCTGAACCGAATCCGTCAGCTGGGCGCGAAACTTCACCGAAGCCTCCTGCGGCCCCGAGCACGGCAACTGGCGCCGTCAGCAAGCCAAACCCTCGGCAGAGCGCCACTAGTCTGCACAACACGAGCACCGCCGTGACCGCTCCAGAGGAACCACGCGGAGTGATCGTGGTGCGCAGCGTCGAGGAACTGGCCCTCAGCATCATCGACCTCCTCACCTCTGATGAGATCGAATCGCTGAAGGAGCGCCTCTCCGCTTGAGCCTGCCTACTTCGTCGCCCCACCGGCTGAATCGGTGGGGCGACTGGTTTTCCCGGTACGGCGCCCTGTAACGTGCGGCGCGGTATCGCACCGTGTCCCGCACTCAGCACCACACACTTGGTGCTGGCCTTTACAGAGATGTGTGATTGCGCCGCAATCACCCCCACCGCATTGAGTGGGTTCAACGCCCGGCACCAGGGCGGCATCGGCTACTCCGATCCCACATCTTGCGGACTACGTGCCACGCCCGCGCGATCATCACTCCAGAACTGATTGCGCCGCAATCACCTGTGGAGGCCACCCATGACTTCATCCAACAACCGCAACGCCCGCAATGACGCTCTGGCAGCTCGCCGCCTCGCACGCATCATCGCCCTCACCAACCAGAGTGGTGGTGCCGGAAAGACAACCTCTGCCATCAACATCGCCGCGTGCGCCGCGGACCTCGGCTACCGGACTCTGGTGATTGACGCTGACGCCCAGTGCGATGCTTCAGCTGCGGCTGGCTACGACAATCCCGATGACATCCCGAACCAGGCCAACCTGTACGACGTCCTCACGGGGGCGGCCAAGATCGAAGACGCAACAGTTCCCGCCTTGGCAGGACCCTTCGGCGAGGACGGCACCAAGCCGATCCCCAACATGTTCTTGGTACTCGGCTCAAGCGAACTGGAAGAGGCCGAGCAGCTCCTTGCTCCGAAGACTGGCCGGGAGTTCTGGCTCCGGACTCAGATCGAGCGGATCCGCGACAGCTTCGACCTCATCCTCATCGACTGCCCCGGCAACCTGGGCCTCATCGTCGTGAATGCCATCGTCGCTGCCGACGAGGTAGTCGCGTGTGTCAAGCCAGGGTGGAAGGAGTTGCGTGCCCTGACTCGTATGGAGGCAAAGGTCGACAGCATCCGGGATACCTTCTCAGCAATGGGGGCCCGCGCCGAGCTCGCCAACATCCTCATCGTCGACTGCCCGACCACCCGAAATCAGGGCGCCGTATATGACGACAGCCAGCAACAGGCGAAGCAAACCTACGAGGAACTCGTCCTGCCGACGGTCCGCCGAAGCCCCCGTATCCCAGAGGCCTACGCCGCCCAGACAGTTCTCCGCTTCTATGACCCGGCCACCGAGAACCCATCGAAGCTCACCGAGGAATCGGCCCTGTCAGCAACGGACGACTACTACCTCGTTACACAAGCGCTCGGCTTCAAGCGAAGGTAAGACTGATTGCGCCGCAATCACGCGTCCGCTGGCGGGGCGCACAAGAGGTCTTGCGTTCGGCATCTGCTGGAGCGCAGGACCTCTTCGCAGCTTAAGAGATCGCGTCGCCGCCAGGCCGCGGGCACGAGACGTGTCTCGTGATGAGTGGCGTCAACGGGCGGGGGCTGAAGAAGTCGGTGGGGGAGGGGGGCCAACCATCGCGCTGTCGCATACTCGTTCAGCCTGAGCACACAGCGACCGCTGCGGCATAGGCGAGCCGGGCGTCTTCCGTTCTCGCGACAGGGCGTGCCGTTTCCCGCTCGACCCGCTGAAGAGCTCGTACCGTGGCGTTGACGTAGGTGCTGAGACTGACCTTCTGCGTCGCTGTCCGGCAGTTGGGAAGGACAGCGGCGACTTCATCCAGCCAGTCAAGGACTTCGCTGTCCTGGAAGAATCCATCGCGGTGTTCGAGAAGGCGGTGCGCAATGGGGAGCAAGAGCTCGTGCCGCCTCCTCGCGGCCTCCTCAGCCCGACGTTGGGCGGCAGCACGCTCGGCGATCCGGCGCTCCGCCTCCAGGACGGCCTCGGGGGTACGGCGCACTGGTTGGCCATCATGCTCGTCATCGTTGAGGGTGAGCGCCTTGAGCCGCTTGGACTTGTTGTACGCCGCGCTCGGTCCGCCGACGGCAAGCGGGGGCGCCAGGTCGGCCCACTCGACCCCGGCGGCCCGGGCCGCTTCGATCGCCTTCATCTGATGGACCTCGGCCTGCTCGCGGAGGTACTCCCAGAGCAGCACCCTCTTGAGGGCGGCCGCACGTCGTGCGTCTTCGTTCGCCCTGCCAAGCGCTGACGCGTGCTTCTCGGTGTAGAGCAGCGCGCCGAACAGTTCGTCGTCCGCGGGCATCCTCCCGATGTCGGGATCCTCGGCCTTCTCATGGAGGTCACGCAGTTCACCGACCATCGCTGCGGTGTCCAGGGGGCCGATCCGGATGGGCCTTCTGAGCAGGGGACTTGTGCGCTTCGGCGCCCTGCGCGTGTTCGCTGCCATGTCTGCGATTGTGCCTGCTCGAGTTGATTCACATTGTGTGAATCAGGCTCATCCGACGGCTTTCTGACTTCCAGTGATCAGGTAGCCAGATCACACTTCTGTGGCTGAGCAGGGTGGTTGTCGTGCGTGCAGGCCGAGTGTCGCAATCGGCGCCGCTTCTTGAAACCTGCTGGCCGGCGGCTGCCGACTGAATCGGCGGCGAGGGCGACGACAAGTACCGGGCGAATCCCACGACAGACGTCGTGCAAACGCCGGTGAGAACCGCAGGTCGAGGCACCCACCTCAAGACCCCGGCGAACATGATGCATCGGCGCCCCAAGCGCCCGACCCATCAGACTGAACGACTGCCCCTCACGCCGGCGTCTCCAGATCTCGTCCTGCTGAGCCGGCGAAAGCCCGTAGCCACGCACCTGTGCCTCCACGACCACATGATCATCCGTGGGTGGTGCGCTGATCACATGAGGGTGCCCTTCCCGCCCCGTCGGCTCCTGCCGCCGGACGCGGACCGGAAGTTCGGTGAGGTTCTTCGGCACGCTGGGCGAAAGCGCGGTCGTCGCCAACGTCGAGGCAAGATGCCACTCCACGTTGCTGGTGAGCGAGGGGGCACGGGCGAAGGCGGCCAGCTGCCGTCCCGTCCCTTTGCCCGAGGGCACGATCCGCTTCCGTCTGCGCCCCCACGGCGGTGCGGGACGGCTCCGCCAGGTGCCTGCGCCCGCTGTCGTACTGCCTCCACGCCGCGCCGACGTCCGTCGGCAGGGTGTGCAGACCATGAGTGCCGTTCAACCACATCAGCGTCCTGGCGACAGAAACGTTCGCACCAGCGGCGGCATCCAGCTTTTGAAAGCCGCGGCCACGTGGGCGTCCCGCTCACGATTCATCGCATGTGCCCGGCGGGGACCAGGGACCTCCTGGCTGACGTCCATCTCAGCCGCTGCACGTTCGTTCTGCGTGTACCTGAGCATCCCGCGCCCCACTGACAACGGGCTCGGTACTTTCCGCAAGCGTCGCGTCGCTTGCACCGTCCCGCCGAGCCCGAGGTCCTCGGCTTGGCCGCGCCGCTTCGTCCCGCCCGGCCGGTTGTGCACGCGGGCGATGCCGCTGACGCGCTCGGGGATGACCTCGACGCTGGCACTCAGCGCGCGGTTGGGCGATGAGCGGTCCTTCCACCAGGTGTTCCACTACTTGCTCGCGGTGCGCGGGCTCCTGCCCTGGCCGCTCTGGCCGCTACAGGGTGCGCCACGCTTCAAGGCGCTGGGCAACCGTCCGGAGATCGACATCGTGGGCGCGTACAGCTTGGGCCAGCTCGAACAGCTCGTCGTCCTTCACCTGGACGGGCTGGCCGGACAGGTGCATGTACTGGTGGGCGCAGCCCCAGCCGATGACGAGGTTGTAGTCGGTGAAGGGCCGCAGCAGCAGAGAGGTGTGCAGGAAGGTGGCGGCGCGGGAGGGGACCTCTTCGTAGTAGAGGCTGCCGCGTTCGCGTTCGAATTTGTGCCGGTCGGCCATGAAACCGAGGGCGCCCCAGTCCGCGATCGGCACGTTGAGTGGGGAGATCGAGGCCTGGATCTGCAGGACCCAGCCGACGTCCACACGGACGATCGGGCTCACCGCAGGCCTGCGGGGAAGCGCTCCATCACACCCGGCAGGATGCGCTCGGCCTCAGCGGCGGCGCCCTCGACGAAGGCAATCCGGTCGGCCTCCTCCACGGTCACGTCGTGGACGTGTTCCTTGAGGCTCTTTCCTGTGATCTTGGCCCGGCTACGGAGACGGACCATCTCTTCCGGGGTGAACTCGATGTTGAGTGCTGGCATGCCCCCACGGTACCCCGGTTGGTACCGGATAGGGTACCTCCTGGTATCCGATGCCCCGGCGCATGGCCAAACCAGTCGCCTTTACAGGCCCGGGGCCCCTGCTGGCCTTGTCGAGCCTGTCGGCTGCGGTGCGCGGTGCCGCCGCGCGTCCGTGGCGCGCCTCCACATTACGAAGAGCCTCCCGACCTGCGAAGAAGCCGGTGACACTTCCTCATGTTGTTGTCAAGCCGCAGTTGTGACGCTGGATGCTGATTGGTAGATCTTTCGGTCACGGATCATGGCGAACAGGACGTTGACGCGACGCCGGGCGAGCGCGAGGACGGCGTGCTTGTGGGTCTTCTTCTCGGCCCGCTTGCGGTCGTAGAAGGCTCGGGACTCCGGGCAGGTGCGGATGCTGATCATCGCGGAGCGGTAGAAGACGCGTTGGAGGCCGCGGTGGTAGCGGCGGGGGCGGTGTAGGTTGCCGTTCACGTTGCCGGATCGCGGGGGACAGGCGCGACGCCTGAGAACGCGGCGAGCCGGTCTGCGCTGGGGAACCGAGACAGGTCACCGCCGGTGGCAGCGAGGAACTCGGCGCCCAACAGCGGTCCGATGCCGGGCATGCTGGAGATCACTGGCGCGAGCTCGTGCTCGCGGAATCGGGCTTCGATGAGTTTGTCCAGCTCGTGGATCTTCTCGTGGAGACCGAGCAATTCCAGCGCCAGGTCGCGGACCACGTGGGCGATCGCAGCTTCGCCGGGAAGTCGAGTGTGCTGTCGTTCCGCAACATCGACAGCGGCCGTGGCCAGGTCTTCCGCGCTGCGGGTCTTGCGGTTGCGTAGCCATGTCGTCAGCCGCCTGCGGCCGAGACGTCGTAACGCAGCCGGCGTCTGGTAGCCGGACAGCAGCACTAGCGGTCCAATGCTCGTCAGTTCCAGGGCATGTTCCAGAGCCGGGAAGATGCTCAGCACCTGCGCGTGCAGACGGTTGGCCTTCCGCGTCCGTTCCTTGACCAGATCGGCCCGTCGGTCGGTCATCACCCGCAGTTCGGCGGTCAGCTCGCTCTTCTGGGTGAGGACGTGGAGGTCGCGGCGCATAGGCGTACGGCGGCGTCGCGGACGTCGTCGAAGATCACGGGCGAGGCAGTGGTCACGGGGCTTTTTGAGCAGGTCCGGGAGGAGGGGTGAGTCGGGCGGCAGGGTGGGGGCGGTCCTGTTGCTGGTCACCAGCCGGTGATGCGTTCCCAGTTGGCCTGGATAGCGGGCGGCCCATGCAGGAGACCTGCAGCCGGTCCCGCGCGCGGCTCGGGGTAGCGGTCAGCCGAGGGCTGCAACTGCGTGCACCTCTACCGCGGACCCGTAGTGCAGTTCCCTGGCGCCGGCGACGGCCCGCGCGGGCCTGCTCGCACCGAGCCACTCTTTGTACACCTGGTCGAAGGCTGGCCAGTCACCGATGTCGGTCACGTAGACGGTGACCGAGATCAGCCTCTCGCGGCTGGTACCGGCCGTGGCCAGGCATGCGTCGAGGTTGCTCAGCACCTGCCGCGCCTGGGCCTGGAACGGCTCGCCGGCCATGCGGGAGCCGTCGGGTGTCACAGGGAGCTGGCCGGAGATGTAAGCCACGCCCCGGTGGGTGGCAATGTGCGAGTAGTGGCCTGTCGGCGCTGCCAGCTGCGGGCTGCGGGCTGTCGAGCGTGTCGATCAAAGGGGTGTCGTCCGTGCGGGGGCGATCGATCCCTTGGTGATCTCGCTGGTGGTCATCGTCTCACTTCATGTAGGAGTAAACGCTGGCTCGAGAGATGCCGATCAGGTCGGCGATGGTCTGGGCGGCGTTGCGGGTGTCGAAGTAGCCGTCCTCGTACAGGCGCCGCACAAGGTCCTTCTTCGCTTCCCGGGGCAGGGCCCGTGGGGATGTGAAGCGTTCGGCGGCCGCTGTCTCGATCACTTCGCGCAGTTCCCGGCGGCTTCGGTCGCGCAGCGTCTCCAGCGAGACGTCCTGGTTCTCGGGATCGGTCGCGACCAGGTTCGACAGCGTCAGCATGATAGGCGACAGCGTCGAGATGTCCAGGTTCAGGCAGAGCGCGGCGATGTACTGCCCGGCGGTGTTCTTGATCCCGATCGAGGTGCTCTTCGCGCGGCGTCCGTCGGGGAACTGGTTGGCGTAGTTCTGTATGACGCTGGGGTAGTGCGGGTCCCGGATGCGGGCGAGCCCCAGTTCGGTGGCGGACTCTCCCACCTGGCGTCCCGACAGGTTGTTCTCGATGAAGCGGATGGCGTGGTCCGGATCGCGCAGGTCGTGCAGTACGACCTCGCAGATGCCGGGGAACATGCGGCCCAGCCCCTGGGCGACCTTCTCGAGTTCGGCCAGGAGGTGCTCGTCGCCCCCCGGGCCGGACAACACCCGGTCAGGGAACGCCCCGTCCCGTAGCTGCGTGCCGTCCCGGCCCCTCACGTGGCTATTGCCTTCCGAGGTCATCGCCCGGCCCTCGGGAGTGGTGTCACGTTCACTCATCTCCTGCTCCTGCTTCCGCCCGGTGCTCTGCGCAGCCGCTCTCGCACTCACGCGCGGCAAGGGTTCGCTCGCGCCGGGAGTGCAGCCGTGTACAGGGGGTCAGCACCCAAAGTTCTTTGATTTTTGCCTAACTCTACACAGACAATATATCCATCTCTAGAGTTCGCGTCCAGCGCCAGAGCCCGACCAGGACGGAGGCAGACCGATGCCGCTACCCCGCCACCGCTCCCACCGGCGACCGGCTTCCTCCTCACCCTCGCCGCCGCCTCCTGGCCGCCGTCCTCCATTACCGGCACGGCCTACCCCAGATCGCTATCGCCGCCCTGTTCAATGTCCGGCCCGAGACAATCAACCGGCGCCTGAGGGACATCCGGGAACTGCTGGCAACCGCAGGCCACGACCTCCACTCCGCCGAACGCCAACTCGCCACCCTGAACGACCTGTTCAACCAAGCGCGCGAGGCAGGCATCATCACCACGCTAGAGATCAACACTGCGAGTTAATGCTCTGCGAGCCCTAACTTCGCGGCCTTGGGTGTTCACCTGTGAAACACCGTCACCCGGCGGACGCGTCCAGGGCGAGCCACGTTTCATAAGTTGTTGCAAACGGCTCGGCCATGTCCGGCAGTTGGTCGGCGTATTCGGTGATGATGCCGGGCCATTGGCGGGTGTCGAGCATCCAGTCGGCGGCGCCCTCGGGCAATGGGGCGTGGCCTTCGAAGATGAGGAACTTGGAGAGCTTTACGCCGATGTCGGTGACGACCTGCGGGCAGAACAGACGGGCGGGGAGTTGGGCGCGGATGAGGCCCACGACCTGGAGGGCTTCGTCGACGAGGAGGGAGCCGAAGACCCAGTCGCCGCCGTTGACCATGACGTGCAGGGTTCCACCCGCACGCGTGCTGGTGAGGGCGAGTTCCTTGACGAGGCTGCGGTACAGGGTGGCCAGGTCCAGGTAGGCGCCGGCGGTGGGCGTGATGGTGACCAGGTAGGGGCCGTGGTGGAGGCAGACGGCGTCGACGCCGGCGGCTTCGTGGTCGGCGAGGCGGACGCGGGTGTGTTCGGCGTGTTTCTCGGCCCAGCCGCAGCCGGGGTGCGGGCAGGGGATTCGCAGGTGCGGGGTGCCGGGGGAGGGGGCGAGCCACCGACGGGCGTCGTCGATGCGGGGGAGGAGCCGCAGCCAGGTGCGGCGGAAGTGTTCGGCGGCTTGTTGTTGGGTGTAGGTCTTCACGTGGTGAGTGATGCCCAGGCACCGGGACAGGGCCGCGAACAGGGCTTGTGCAGGGCGGCGACGAGGTCGGTCACGACCTGGTCGCCGAGGGCCTGGGCGTAGGTGCGCTGGTAGCGGTGACCGCTGGCCGAGTCGGTGGACAGTTCGTACGGGGCGTTGTCCAGGGCTCTGAAGAGCACCTCGGTGTGGATGCCGAAGCGGTCGCGCAGACGAGCCGCCATGGCGAGGGTGAGCGACTGTGCGAGCGAGGTGCCGATGTCCGGGGCGCCGTTGATCTGGGTGCCGACAACCAGCACGATCCGCTCGGGCGGAGTGGCTAGGATGCGTCGCGTCAGGATCGTCCGTGGAGGGGCTGATGGGCAGGGTTTGTGTTCTGGCCGCGTCGTGTTCGGCCTGCTGGCGCAGTGAGGCGATCGCGGTGGCGAGGTCTGGGCTGTCGGCCAGGTCCACGCTGCCAGGGTCTGCGGCATGGATGACGAGGCGGAGGAGTTGGTGGATGGATCCGGCGACCCGGGTGGCCTTCAGGCGGGGCCCGTCGAGGTCGGCTGCCGACTGGACGGGCGGGGTCTTCTGGAGGGCCGCGTCGTCGGCGACGGCTTCACAGAGCCGGTCCGGCCACGAGCTGCGAGCCCGTGCGGGCGGGATAATTCCGCCGAGTTGGGCCTCGCGGTCGGCCGTTCACGAACGCGCAGATCGCCATCACCACAGCCACAGCCACAGCCACAGCCACAGCCACTGATCGGACACGGAGATGGGGGACCTAAAGTTCCCGGCATTGCGCCAAGACCCGACTGCAACACCGCTTCACCTGCGCCGCCATCAACCTCGCCCGACTCGACGCCTGGCTCACCGGCAGACCCCTCGCCCGCACCCGCGTCTCACCCTTCGCAGCACTCCGCCCCACTGGATGAGATCCAGCGGGGCGGATTTGCCGACAGCATCCGCATGCTGCAGGTGCCTCGGAGGTCGGGGGCTCACACCTACACGGCTGCTGATCGCCGACAGCGAGCCGAGGAACTTTCTCAGTCAGGACTCCACGTTGGCGCCGTTGGATGCGGCCACCTGGGCATGGTGCTCGTTCAGTAGCGTCAGCATCTTCTCGAACTCGGCAGAACCCATCTTCCGGATCAGGTGGAGAGCGAGGAAGACCCCGTCGTCGTACGGCAGTCGGGGCAGCTGCCGGCTTCCGGTATCCGGCTGCTCCTCGACAGCCGCGCTGCCGTTGGTACGCGGTTCGGGCACAGTCTCCGCGGACTTCCCGGTCCGCTCCCTCTCCGAAGCAGCCTCCGGGCTCGGGGTGTCCTCCTGCGTCTCCGGTTCTCCTATTACGCCGTAATAGGAGACGGCGGTAGCAGGGGGCTGGGCGGTGGCAGAGGGCTGCGTGGCGGGAGAGGGCTGGGTGGTGGCAGAGGGCTGGGTGGCGGGAGAAGCGGCCTGCTCCTGCGCCTCCGCCTTCTTCCGTTTCTGCTCTGCCTTCTCGGCCTCCTGGTCGGTTCGCCGTTCCTTGAGCTCTTCCAGGGCCGCCAGTTGTTGTTCGGCAGGCTTTTTGCCCACAGCGCGCAGCAGGTCGATGGGTTCCTGGCCGATGCGTGCTT
The DNA here is from genome assembly GCF_042885015.1 of Streptomyces sp. NPDC058086. Lineage (NCBI taxonomy): Bacteria > Bacillati > Actinomycetota > Actinomycetes > Kitasatosporales > Streptomycetaceae > Streptomyces > Streptomyces sp. NPDC058086. Next base: position 15,695 of record NZ_JBHVST010000122.1, read on the forward strand.
GGAGTTCGGGGGTGAGGGTGAGCAGGGCGAGCCGCTGCGACACCCAGCCCTGGGAGCGGTGCAGGCGCTTGGCCAGGGCGGTCTGGGTGCCGTGGATGGCCAGTAGACGTTCCAGGGCTCGGGCCTCGTCGAGTTCCTCGAGGTCCTGGCGGTGGATGTTGGCGACCAGTGCTGATTCGAGGAGTTCGTCGGCTGTGGTGCCCTGGTCGTCGCTGACCATCACCTTGATGGTGGCGAGGCCTGCTTCTCGGGCGGCGGCGAGCCGGCTGCTGCCGTCGATGACGACGTGAGTGGTGTCCGGCTCAAGGTCTTCTTCGTTGCTGGGGTTGACCTTGGTGTAGGCGTCACGGTTCATGACCGTGATGGCCACCTTCTGCCCGTGGGTCTTCAGGCTGCCTGCGAGGTCGGTGAGGTCTCCGAGGCTGGAGCGCGGGTTGTCCGGGTTGAGGCTGATGCGGTGGACCGGGAGTTCAGTCGGCGCGGCGATGCCTTCGGTGGGTACGCCGGTGGCGGCGGCAACGGCCTGTCGGCGGGCGCTGACGCCTCGGGCCTGGGCGCCGCCGAAGCGTCCGGCGCCAAGCTGGTCGGCCTTGCTCATGAGATCTCCCTGGCCAGTGCGCGCATGCCGATCGCCTGCTGTGACTTGGGGGCGTAGGACAGCAGGGGCTGCTTCATGCGGACGGCCTCCTTCTGCTCCTTGAGGTCTCCGATGAGTCCGACGACCCGCGGATCCTTTATATCGACCCATCCCTGGAGGGAGGAGGTGGCGATGTAGCCGCGGCGGCCGTCGTAGAGGTTGACAACGATGCCGAGGTAGTCGATGTCGATCTGCAGGTCGCCCCGCAGGTCGTCGATCTGGTGGGTGAGGAGTTCGTAGGCGTCGGCCGAGCTGTCCTCGGCCTGCACGACGATCAGGGCGCCGGACTGACCGGGCTTTTCGCCGGGGCGGCGGCGGCCGTAGTAGGCGGCGGCGTCCATGCTGAGGCCGAGGCTGGGCGGGCAGTCGACGAGGATGACATCGTAGTCGGCTTCGAGCGGGGCAAGTGCCCGCTCGAGGGCGGCTTCCCGGGCGCGTACCGCGGACAGGCGTACGTCGAGAAGGAACGCGTCGTTGCAGGCGGGCAGGAGGTGGAGGCGGTCGCCGAAGTTCTCGTCGTCGATGGAGACGATGAGGTCGCGGAGGTCGCCCTTGGGGTCGCCGGCCATGTGGTTGGTGAGGCTGTCGCCGTTCATCGGCAGCGGCGCGCCGCCCAGCTGGTTGGTGAGGTGGCATTGCGGGTCGAAGTCGACGAGCAGGACGCGCAGTCCGAGGCCGGGAAGGTCTTCGACGTCGAGGGGGCCGTCTGCGTTGTCGCCTGCGGCGGCGGCGAGTTGTTTGGCGATGCGGACGCGGTGCAGGGTGTCGGGGTCTTCGGCCAGGGCTTCGCCTGTGCCTGCGGTGATGGCGGTTTTGCCGACGCCGCCCTTCTGGTTGCAGACAATGATGCGGCGTGTGATCGCGGGGCGTTCGATGTCCGGGGCCGGGTTGGAGTCGAGCCACAGCTTCACGGACTGGGCGAGGCCCTGGATGAGGGAGACGCGGCGGTCGGCGACGACGCTGCGGAACTCCTCCCACTGGCCTTCGGGGAGGAAGGTGGAGAAGGAGTCGGCGCCCGCGGTGTCGACGCTGGCTGGTGCTGATGCCAGGTTGCACCAGTCGCTGATGCCCTGTTCGACGGCGGCCTGGATTTCGATGCCGCGCTGGGCGGCTCTGATTTTGAGGTCCTGCCGGAGCCATCCCGGCAGTTTGGAGACGACCTTCTCGCGGTCGCTGGAGGTGGCTGGCGAAGTCATGGTGGACACCTTACTAACGTGCTTGATCGCTTGCGTCATCGACACGTTAGTTAGGCAGACTTGTTATGGCTGCACTGCCCGCGGAAGCCCGCTCGGCTATTACGCCGTAATAGCCGACGGGGCGTCTGGTGATGGGCCTGTGGGCCATAACTGACCTTTTTGTAACGTCTCGCCGGGCGAGGCGAGGCCGCACCGCCTCTGGCCATGCTCGCGCGGGGCCCAGCTACATGGACGGATCCCCCGGGCACAGGCGGGTCTTCCTCCTGCCTCCGCAGTGCTCCGTCCTCGTTCGACTGCGCCCCCGCTGGCTGCTATTCGTGGCCAGGTCTCCCCCGCCACTCCCCCTGAGGCACCCTCAGCAACCGACGCTCGTGGCTTCGTCCTGCCGAAGGCCAGTCCCTGATCGTTCGCCGCCTACACCCAGACGGAACATCCGCCGCACGGTTTGGGCATCCGCTCTCGTCGAAGCCCCGTCGCCGTCTCCTTCAGCCCAGTCGGCACAGTTCGTGTCCGGGAGAGAGCAACGGCGATTCGGCGGCAGTCGGGGGAGAGGGCGGCTATGCCGTAGGCGGAGCCGATGTCGTTATGGGAGTGAACACTGGGCGGACCCGCAGCGGAGCCGCGCTGCCGCCACGGGGCGCAACTATTACGGCGTAATAGAGCAGCCGCCCCGCGCAGGGTGTGTTCCGGCGAAGGCATCGCTGTCGGGGCTGTCCAGGAGTGACGTCGAGCTATTACGCCGTAATAGTGCTCGGGTCATACCCGGCCCTTCCCCAGCAGTGCACGACCTGTGTCCTGTCTCAGTGGACCTGGGCAGTGTCAGTCGTTCTGGGGCTTCAGTGCCTGCGTCTCACTCTTTCTCGGGCAAGCAGCGCCCTGTTGTCCGTTCTCACTGGCCCTTTCAGAGTCTCACTGTGTTACGCGCAGATCTGGCGAGGTCTCAGGCGGAGGCCTAGCTGACAGGATGGTTCGCCTGGTTTACACCAGTCTGGGTTGATGTGAGTCTCATCGGAGTTGGCGTTTCTCATCAATGTCTGCCGTGACCGATGAGTTTTGTGCGGATCCGTGGTCGATACGGCTGGATACACCGACAGCGGTGGGCCTGTGCTGGGGACGTTCCAGCGCGGGAGGAAGCACACGGAGGCTGTGATGAGCGTCGACGACTCCGACCAGGGGCACGCGATCCGGACGGGCGGGCAGGGGACGCGGGTGAGCGGTCCCAGGGTGTTGGTGGCGGGGGCGAGCATCGCGGGACCCGCGCTGGCCCACTGGCTGCGCCGGCGGGGGGCCGAGGTGACCGTGGTGGAGCGGGCTCCCGAGCTGCGTCCCGGCGGGCAGGCGGTGGACGCGCGCGGGGTCGCCAGGGAGGTCATCGGGCGCATGGGGTTGGACCCGGCGGTGCGCGCGGCGTGCACCGACACCGCCGGCGCCCACACCGTGGACGCGGACGGGCAGGTGCTGGAGACCTTCCGTGCCGACGACGACGGTGGCGACGGGTTCATCGCGGACATTGAGATCCTGCGCGGGGACCTGTCCCAGGTGCTCTACGACGACACCCGCGACGGCGTCGAGTACGTCTTCGGCGACCGAATCGCCGAGCTCGCCCAGGACGCGGACGGGGTCGACGTGGTCTTCGCGGGCGGCAACCGGCGGCGCTTCGACTTGGTGGTCGGGGCAGACGGGCTGCACTCGGAGCTGCGAGCGATGGTCTTCGGGCCGCATGAGCGGTTCCTCCGCCACCTCGGGCACGCGCTGGCCTTCTACAGTGTGCCCAACGAGTTCGGGCTGGACCGCTGGCTGCTGGAGTACCAGGATCAGGAGTCCGGGCGCTCCGCCCTCCTGCGGCCCATCCAGGACGCTACCCGGGCGATGGCCATGTTCTACTTCGCCTCGGCTGACTTCGACGTCGACCACCGTGACGTCGCGGCCCAGAAGGTCCTGCTGCGGGAGCGGATGGCGGGCCTGGGCTGGTTGACCCCGGACATCCTCGCGCACCTGGACGACACTCCGGACTTCTACCTCGACCAGGTCGCCCAGGTGGTGATGGACCGCTGGTCGAGTGGACGGGTGGGGTTGCTCGGGGACGCGGCGTTCAGCTCGTCGCCGATGTCCGGGCAGGGCACCGGGCTGGCACTGGTCGGTGCCTACCTGCTGGCCGGAGAGCTGGCCGCTGCCGGATGGGACCCCGACGCCGGGTTCGCCCGCTACGAGGCGCGGATGCGCTCGTTCGTCGAGGCCAACCAGGAGATCGGCCGGTTGAACGCCCGCAGCCGCGACCTCCCCGGGCCAGACGCCGAGCCGCGCCCCGATTTCGCCAGCGAATGGTTCACGGAGCTGGTCGGGCGCGCGATCAACGGCGTCGAGCTGCCCGACTACGCGGGGGTGCCGGACTCCGCAGCCCCGGCCGGATCGCCGATCACCCCGTCGGCCAAGCCGTAGGTGTCACATAACGTGTCGAGAGGGACCACGCTTCGGTAGGACACCGCCGGACGACCTCCGCTCATGCCGCGTGGTGCGCGTTGGAGCGCCCGTTCGGCGGCCAGGCCACGTTCTGATGAGGCGGTGTTGGCTCGGAAAACTGACAACATCAATGAGAATCCACCGCGTGGGGTCTCTGTGGTTCTGTCACTTGCCTGGTCGGCGCTCACCGGAGCTGACAGGACCATTGAGACATCAACCCCGTGACGTCCAAGCCCATTGATCCCAGCCGGATCGCTCACCCGTCTTGTCTCAAGGCAGTTGTCAGTGCGCAGCTCGCCGACATGGCTCCCTGACACGATGGATGAGAACGGACACCTGTCTCAGTCTTTCTGAGGCGTCGCTGCGGCGCCTTCTCCACGATCGCTGTACCCCGTCGGCACCGTGAGGCGCCACCTCTCATTGTGGGCTATCGCACAGCTGTTCAGCGCTATGCCGACGCGCCGGTGGTCGCCGGTCTCCTGGTAGATGGCCACGGCGGCGGTATGCATGGTGACTGCCTCGTCAAAGCGCCGCACTCGCCGGAGGGCGAGCCCGAGGTTGTCCATGGCTATGCCTTCGCCGTGGCGGTCACCGGTCTCCCGCGAAATGGCGGCAGCGGCGGTGTGGGCGTCGATCGCCTCACCAAAGCGCCGCACCATCCACAGGATGACCCCGAGGTTGTCCAGTGCGTTGCCTTCGCCGTGGCGGTCACCGGTCTCCCGCGAAATGGCGGCGGCGCCGGTGTGGGCGTCGATCGCCTCGTCGAAATGGCCCGCTTGCTGCAGGGCGAGCCCGAGGTTGTTCAGCGCCGAGCCCTCCCGATAGTGGTCGCCGATCGCCCGGTATCCGGCCAGGGCGGCGGTGTGCGCCTCGATCGCCTCGTCAAACCGCCGCACCTCCCGCAGCGCGCTGCCAAGGCTGTTCAGGACCATGGCTTCGCGGTGGCTGTCGCCAGTCGCCCGGAAAACGGCCAGGGCGGCGGTGTGCACCTCGATCGCGTCGTCGAACCGGCGTAGCTCCTGGAGGACCAGCCCGACATTGTTCACTGCCATGCCGATCGCGTGGTGGTCGCCGATCTCCTCGAATATGGCGGCGGCGGAGGTGTGGGCGTCGAGCGCCTCATCAAACCGTCGCACCTGCCGAAGGAGGTTGCCGAGATTGTTCAGGGCCGAGCCCTCGCGACGGTGGTCGCCGATCGCCCGGTAGTCGGCCAAGGCGGCGGTGTTGAGCGCGATTCCGTCTTCGAAGTACCGCCGCCGGTTGAAGAAGCTGGTCAGGGCGGTGAAGAGACGGGTGCCGGCAGGGTGGCGGCGGGCGGCAGGCATGATGGCGGCCGCGACGAGGTTGACTCGCTCGCTCTCCAGCCAATCCAGTGCCTGGTCACGGCCGGTGAAGCAGTCGGAGGCGGGTTCCGCGGCCCGGGTCTCCAGGTGGCTGTCGGCCGCTTCGGCCGTGAGGAGATAGTGGTCGAGCAGCCGTGCGACCGCCGTGTCCCGGCCGTCCTCGCTGCTGTGGACGAGCCCGAGACCGTCGGCGAAGAGGCGGATGAGGTCGTGCATCGACCACCGCTCGCGCACCCCGTCCGCAAGCGTGCCTGCGCTGGTGGTGTCCAGGAGATGGGCGCGGGCCAGGCTGGCCAGCATGCGCCGGGCATCGACGGGGTCCTGGCCGAGCAGTATGGCGCCCGCGGTGGTGGAGATGTCCGGGCCGGGTGCCGCGGCCAGCAGCCGGAAGACACGCGACTGCGGGCCGGTCAGGTGCCGGTAGGACAGCTCGAACGACGCACGGACCGCCAATGGTCGGCCCTGGCCGTCGCCGCCCTCATACTCCAACGCGTCCAGACGGGTCCGCTCATCCTCCAATTCCCTCGCCTGTCCGTCCAACGGCCGGTCCGGCTCGTCCCGCAGCAGCGCCCCGATAATCCGCAGCGCCAGCGGCAGGCGCCCGCACAGGTCCACCAGCCGCAGCGCAGCTGCCCGCTGCGTAGTGACGCGCCCGTCACCGGTGCCGCCGACGCGCAGGGTGCGCTCCAGGAGGTCGACGGCGTCGCCAGGGGTGAGTGGAGTGAGATCGACCCGATTGGCGGGAAGGGCGGACAGGTTGTGGCGTGAAGTGACCAGGGCCCGGTGTGGAGCAGCAGGCAGGAGTGCGGTGATCTGGCCGGGGGTGCGGACGTTGTCCAGGACGGCCAGGAGCGGCCGGCCCTGTGCGGCGAGAGTGCCGAGCATCAGGCGCCAAAGATCGATCTTCTCCTCGACGGCGTCGGGCAGATCCTTGGCCTTCACCCCCAAAGCGCGCAGGAACCGATCGGCAACATCGCCGACCCCGACGTGATCGTGGCCGTAGCCACGCAGGTCGGCGAAGAGGATCCCGCCGGGGAACCAGCCCCGCAGGCGGGCCTGGTGGGCGGCGTGCACGGCCAGTGCGGTCTTGCCGACCCCGCCCATGCCCGCTACCGCCGATACCACCGCCACCGCCGTGTCTCCGGCCGCCCCATCCACGGGCTCCAGCCACCCCAGCACCTTGTCCAGCTCCGCCGTACGACCGGTGAACCCCGCAGGGGCCGGTGGCAGCGTCACCGGCCCCGACGCCACCGCCGGAGCACCGCCGGTACGGGGCCTCCCGCCTCGTGCGGCGTCCCTCTCCTGCCGCGCACGCAGCAGAAGTTGCTGCCACCACGCCTCCGGCCGTGCCGCATACCTGCCGCCTTGCGCAACTGCCCTGCCCTGCAGGAAGACCGCCAGGATCAGGAAGTAGCGGGTGTGTGCCTCTCCTGGCACGGCGCGCCCGGTCAGCCAACCGCTGATCGTCGCATCCGCAGCCTGCATCGGCGGACTCTGCTCCCTGCCCAGACGGACCAGCCGCTCCAGCGTCGGACGGCCCGCGGCCTCGTACACCGCCACCAGTTCCGCCTGAAACCGGTCCGCGTACTCACCCATCCGCGCCCCCGGTGCCTTCCGGACCGCTAACCCCGCGGAAAAGAGCCGATATCCCCGGCCACCAGGCTAGCTACCACCCCATCAGCCAGCACACACTTCGCCGGAAACGCCCCGGAACCAGCCCCATGGCGCCACCGCCTGGCCGCACACCGCAGCCGGCACCTCCCGCCAGGAGACCGCCATGACCCCAGTCCCCTCCCACGTCTGCGCCCGCCGCGCCCTCCTCACGGCCCTGCATGACCTCACCCTCGCCACCTTCACCGGCGCCACCGAAGCTCTCATCACCTGGCTCCTCCACCGCTGACCCCCAGCCGCCACCGAGGGCACGCTGCTGCAGCTGTGTCCCCTCGGTGGCGGCGCCCGGGTCCAGCACGGCGGCGGCTGTTTCGAGGACATCGATGAGCCGCCCAGACCGCACTGCAGACAGACCGGCATGCCGGCCTCAGCCGCAGACACGTAAGTGACCCCGACCCGAGCCAGTCCGGGTGCCTCAGACTGAATCTGTCAGGTCGGTGTCAACGTGAGCGGCACCTCAGATGAGAGGGACCTGGTGGCCCCGGGTACAGCATCTCTCCGATTCTTGGCCGTCTCCGCTGGACGTTGACGCGATTCCTGGAACCAGCACAGCGCCGTGTGCCGCTCTCGTGCGCCCCACGAACTATTACGCCGTAATAACTGGCGCCCTTGACGTTCGATGCAGCGGACGCAGAAGAGAACCGAGACGTCGGCTTCGAGGCGTCCTCCGGAGTGCCGGGCGCGAGGATCGTCCGACGCACTACGGAAGTGCTTCTGCCAGGTTGCGGCTGCGGCCGCGCACCAACTCGGACGATCCGAGTACGGGGGAGTGCGGCAAGAGTGCGCTGTGACCGCATAGGTTCCCCCGGGGTGGTGGTTGGAGCGGTTGGATAGCTGGAGGTGTGGTGGCCGAGGCTGTGCGGATGCGCAGACTGACCGATCAGAAGGGCCGAAGCTGCAGCAGATCGTGCACCGGGGCAGTACCAGCTCGGTCCGCTATCGCCGGGCGATGATGCTGCCGGCGTCCGGCGGCGGGAACCGTGCTCCGGTGATCGCACAGCTGGTCCAGGCCGACGAGGACACGAGGTCGTCGTTGTCGCGGCTGTCACAGGCTGGCGTCGAGCTATTACGCCGTAATAGGGCTCGAGCGGTAATCGGCCCTTTCCCCCAGCGGTCCAAGCAGCAAGTTGTGTCACCTCCTCGATCACGTCCGCGACCATCTCGCACAGCTGAAGCGCTGGGGTACGACCGTCTGTCAGTGGTGATCGCCATCATGGGTATGTGACCAACCCGAACCTGACCACCGGTGGTATCTGGCGGCTCCACCACGGCGACCAGGAGGTTGCCTGGCTGACCGTGACCGGCGCCGACATGCCCTGGACTCACGCCGAAGTCGAGACACTTCCCGGCTTTGAAGAGTTCCGTCCTGTCTTCACTGAACAAGAGCGGGCTGTCGACGAGGAAGACTGGGAGCGGGCCGACGCCTGCTACACCCAGATCCGCAGTGCGCTCACCATGACGTTCCCCGACGGCAGCCCGGTCGCTGAGTTCATGCTGCACATCCACGACGACGGCACCGCCGGCTGGCGCTGGCACGACGAGCCCTTCGACCCGGTGAACCAGTGACGCGCCGGGTTCACTGCTTCGGGGACGAGGAAACCGTCTGGTTCTACTGCGAGCTGGACACCGACGGGTACGTGATCCGCAGGACGAGTTACAGGAGCCCGCAAGCAACGCTTTGGCCACTACCTCGCAAGCCGAGTGGCAAGAAGCCCAAAGTGCCAGTCGGTTGGCCGAACACGAGAGTGCCTACGGACTGACCGCGGAACCGCCTATCTCTGAGTGAGAGCGGCGCACCCCGCAGTGGTTGTCGGCCAAGGAGTTCAAGATCGTTTGGACGACCGCCCGCCAGCAGATTCAGGATTGACAGCGGCAACGTCCCTCCTGAGCACGTCCACTGCTGCGGCCTCTGACCAGGAACTGCCATCCTCAGTGCGAAACCGGGCGTCGAGCGTCTCGACATCCTGGCAACGCTGCTCAGGCCGCATCACCCTCGCCATGATCGACGAGACGCGCCATCAGCACCGTCCTCGGGTCTTCGGCGACGCCCTGTCATTCCCCCACTAGGTCGCGGTTCAACATGTCACCCCGCAGGTCAACGACCCCGCCTCTGCAAGATCCCACGAGACGGGACATCAGCTTTCTGAAGTTTCGCCGCCGCGCCTCACACCGGGCTCCTTCGCGCGACAGGCCGATGGGACGGTCCGGGGTCGTGGATGTTCGGCCCGACGTGATCTGCTCGTTCTCGGACGACGGGTTCTGCTACTTCGGCCTGTGGATGGTCGAGCTGGGACGGGATGCCTTGGTCCGCGCGGTGGCCGATCCCGACACCCTGGCCGACGCTCCCGAGGTCCAGCGTCTGGTGGGGCGCCCTCGAGAAAACTGGGACGACTACTGGCCTGCATGGGAGAGCCTGGACTACGTCGCATTGGAGGCACACGGACTCCTCACCGGCATCCATGACAACTGCGGCGAGGCTTTCTATGAAGCCATCGCCGCTCAGCAGAACGGTGAGTCGACCAGCCGAGAGCCTGTCGGCGAGCAGTGCGACGTGCGTCACGAGGACGAGGCCGTCCGTAAGCTGCCGAGGCTGAGCGCCGCGTTCCCACTCAGACCACTGGCGCTCTGACACGGCAGCATCGCGGACCACGGCGACGAATGAATCACGGTCCCCATAGCGGAGGTCAAAGCCAGGAGCCGCCAGGACAAGTAACGCCACAGCACCACCGCCCAGGCAGAGGTGCTCCCGTTGTCGAGAGGCTCGCGCTCAACCTTCGCCGCCAGGTGGGGGAGTGGAGCCAACCGCGGTGCCGCCGCGCGGTCGGCTCAGTCCGAACACACTGCGACCGCTGCGGCATAGGCCAGCTGAGCGTCTTCCGTTCTCGCGACAGGGCGCGCCGTTTCCCGCTCGACTCGCTGAAGAGCTCGTACCGTGGCATTGAGGTAGGTACTGAGACTGACCTTCTGGGTCGGTGTCTGGCAGTTGGGAAGGACAGCGGCGACTTCGTCCAGCCAGTCGTTGACTTCGCTGTCCGGGACGAAACCATCGCGGTGTTCGAGAAGGCGGCGCGCAACGGGGAGCAAGAGCTCGTGCCGCCGCCGCGCGGCCTCTTCAGCACGACGTTGAGCGGCAGCACGCTCGGCGATCCGGCGCTCGGCCTCCACGACGGCCTCGGGGGTGCGGCGCACCGGTTGGCCTTCGCGCTCATCGTCGTTGAGCGTGAGCGCTCTAAGCCGTTTGGACTTGTTGTACGCCGCGCTCGGTCCGCCGACGGCGAGAGGGGGCGCCAAGTCGGCCCACTCGACACCGGCGGCCCGGGCCGCGTCGATCGCTTTCATCTGATGGATCTCGGCCTGCTCGCGGACGTACTCCCAGAGCAGGACTCTCTTGAGGGCGCCTGCACGTCGTGCGTCTTCATTCGCCCTGCCAAGCGCTGAGGCGTGCGTCTCGGTGTAGAGCAGTGCGCCGAACAGTTCGTCGTCTGCGGGCATCCTCCCGATGTCGGGATCCTCGGCCTTCTCGTGCAGGTCCCGCAGTTCACCGACAATCGCTGCGGTGTCCAGGGTGCCGATCCGGATGGGCCTTCTGAGCAGGGGACTTGTGCGCTTTGGCGCCCTGCGCGGGTTCGTCGCCATGTCTGAGATTGTGCCTGCTGGAAGCGATTCACATTATGTGAATCTCGCTTGGCGACGTCTTTCCGACTCCTGTGGTCGGGTAGCCGGGATCACACTTTGTAGCTGAGCACGACCGTTGGCCCGTTGGCCCTTCAGTCGGTTCGTGAGCATGGGCCTTGGCCTGCTGGGTCTTTCGGCATCCCATGCCCTCGAGCGGCAGGTTGCCTCTCATGACACGCCGTAGGTGTCTGCCGGCCTGACGGACAGACTGTGGCCATGCAGCTCCCCGCACAAGCCGTTGCGACCACCGCGCTGATCGAACTCGTAGGGATCTCCGTCCTCTCGGCCAAGCGGGGCGCCCCATACCCCGGCGAGGTGGTCACCCACTGGGCCGGGAGCGAGGCCGCCGACGCCCTGACCTTGATCGAGACCCTGCCCGGCAGCGAAGAGCACCGCATCGGCTTCTAACCCGGCTGGAGCATCCGGGCATACGAGGACACCCTCGACCTGGCGCTGTTCGAGGCGGCGTTCTGCTTCAGGTGCCATGAGGTCCGCATGCATGGAGAACTGAGCAGGGTCCACTGTCTCTCTGGTCGGTCGCCGTGATGCCGCCTCCCTGGGGCAGCGGAGGAGACAGCATCAGCGCCACCTACAGGGGGAGGAGCCTGGTGAGTAGCTGGGCGAGGGCGGAAGTCAGGGTTGCGGCGGGGGTGCGGACTGCGACGAAGGGCTCCTCTCACTTCCTAAGGCACTGGCCGCGATGCGATTCTGGATGGCGGCGCAGCCCGGCCGGCCGGGGAGCCCACATCTGCGGCAGGAGGTGTTCATCCCTGTGTCGGTATGGATGGCGTGCGTGTGGGGTCTTCTCGGTGCCAGCGCCATCGAAGCCCATCAACTGCACAGCGCCATCGGGCGGGTGAAGAACCTTCCGTGGAAGGTTCAGGGTGAGCTACCGCTCAGGCCGTACTTGGTGGCCCTTGTACTCAGACTCGCGTTGGGCGTGGGCATGGCCGCAGCATTCGGAGCATCAGGTCAAGCCGGAGGTCCGGTGGGCGTGATGGCGGTCGGCATCGCTGCTCCAAAGGTCCTGGAGCAACTGGCTGGCGGGAAGTTGGCGGAACTCGAGATGCTACGGGCAATTCAGAACGCTGCTCCCTTGGCACGACAGGACCTCAGGGCCGAGCGTGGACGGGATGCTCCAGGGGAATCCACGCAGCCTGCGCAGTCCGGTACTTCGGTGGTTCCCGCTCCCGAGACTCCCCCTGATCAGGGTTCCGGTTCGGGTCCCGCCTCAGCAGAAGGAGCAGCAGGTGGTGGCTGACTCATTTATGCAACAACTCATCGCCTCGCTCGCGCGACGCACTCCCGTCCTCGACGAGTCAGTCCCGTACCCGTCTGGGGCGGCAGATGCCAAGGACTCCTCTCACCGCGGAGCCGGGCCCGTTCTGCTTGGCGAAGACCGTCCCGACTTCGAGCGCACTCTGGACGAGGTGCTGAGGGCGGACCCACCAGGGAGGACTGAGCACCTCAACGCTGAGCAGCTGCGGACTATGGCGATCACCGCCCATGAAGCCATCGCGGCGAAGGCGGCACCCGAGTACGCGCGCTACCTTGAGGTACGGGAACAGGCGCGGATGGCCCATGGATCCGAGGCGCCCACGGCTGGCCGGGCCTCGGTTGCCGCAGTGATAACTGTTCTCGCCCCTGTGCTGTTCGGAACCGCCGCAGCGATCTTCCTGCTTGTCGGCTACGCGCTGCGCCTGGCGAGCCCGCGCATTGCTGCGGACTCATCTCTGATCACAACTGGCTGGCTCTTCGCTGCGGGCACCGCGGCATCCGTGCTCGTGGCCATGATCAGCCTCTTGCTGACAGCCCTGCGTAACGCTTCCGTGTCCCCGTCCCACGAGGACGGAGCCATGACCCAGGAGGTGGCTGCCGCCAGGGCCGGCTGGCGGCAAGCGCTTCGCAGGCGGGGCCTCGAGCCGTTCCTGCGCGACGTACGCAAGGCTGTGAACGGGGGCCTTGACCATGACCGGGCTCCATAGCGCACCCGGCAGGCCTAGTCTCCTGAGTCAGGAATCCTGTTCAGATAGCTGGCGAGGCGTTCGAGGATCTCGTCTGCGGTCTTCGTCCAGACGTAGGGCTTCGGGTCGGTGTTCCAAGCGGCGATCCAGTTGCGGATGTCCTTCTCCAGGGCTTGGACGGACCGGTGAACGCCTCGCCGTATCTGTTTGTTGGTCAGTTCGGCGAACCATCGCTCGACGAGGTTCAGCCAGGACGAGCCAGTCGGTGTGAAGTGCAGGTGGAACCGGGGGTGGGCCAGCAGCCACTTCTTGATGGCGGGAGTCTTGTGGGTGGCGTAGTTGTCGCAGATGAGGTGGACTTCCAGGCCGGCAGGTACCTCTTTGTCGAGCTTGATCAGGAACTTCTTGAACTCCTCGGCCCGATGCCTGCGGTGCAGAGAGCCGATCACTTTGCCGGTTGCGACCTCAAGGGCCGCGAACAAGGTGGTGGTGCCGGCGCGCACATAGTCGTGAGTCGCCCTCTCGGGAACCCCCGGCATCATCGGCAGCACCGGCTGGGACCGGTCCAGGGCCTGGATCTGCGACTTCTCGTCCACACAGAACACCAATGCCCGCTCGGGCGGGTCCAGATAGAGGCCGACGACATCGTGGACCTTGTCGACGA
>NZ_JBHVST010000123.1:0-28589 GCF_042885015.1 Streptomyces sp. NPDC058086
CACCACTGGCACAACTCCCCCCCACCCCGGGGTCGAACCCTTTGAGCGCGGGGTCCAATTCGGCTGGTCGACAGGGTCTGGTCCGCGTGTGCCCACGCGGACCAGACCCTTGGGCGCGCCTCCGATGACCTGCTTGGCCCGGGCGAGGGGTGTCGGTGTGAGGTCTCAGGAGATGCTTGACCGTTTGTGCTCTGGACATGGTTGACACGTTCGGCTGAACGTCCGGCAACTCCAGTCCCCCGCTGAGGTCGGGGTGCTTCGCTCGGTGGTCGTGGATGTACAGCAGTTGGCCGAGTACCGCTACCGGGCTGTCCGCGAGGTGCTCGGCGGGTCTCCAATCGGTGAGGTCGCAGCCCGGTACGGCACCTCGCGTCAGACTCTGCACAGCTGGCGACGGCGGTTCGAGCAGGAGGGCATGCCGGGCCTGCTGGATCGCTCCCGGCGGCCGCGGAACAGCCCCACGCGTCTGTCGGCCGAGGTTGAAGCCGAGATCTGCGAGCTACGTCGCCGACATCCCCGGTGGGGTGCCCGCCGGATCTGTCACGAACTCGCCGGTCACGGGCTGGAGTCGGCCCCGTCACGGGCCACGGTCCATCGGGTGCTGTCCCGCAACGGCCTGGTCCGCGCCCAGGAACAGCAGCATCCGCGCAAGTACCGCCGGTGGCAGCGTGAGGCGCCGATGCACCTGTGGCAGATGGACCTGGTCGGAGGGGTTCCGCTGGCCGACGGGCGGGAGTGCAAGATGGTCACTGGCATCGATGACCACTCCCGGTTCGTCGTGATCGCATCCGTCGTGGCCGTGCCCAGCGCCCGCGCTGTGTGCTCGGCCTTCACCGCCGCGATGCGCCGCTACGGAGTGCCCTTCGAGGTACTGACGGACAACGGCAAGCAGTTCACCGGCCGTCATACCCGCCCCCAACCGGTGGAGGTGCTGTTCGAGCGCATCTGCCGGGAGAACGGCATCACCCAGCGGCTGACCAAGCCGCGTTCGCCCACCACCACGGGCAAGATCGAGAGATTTCACCGCACCCTGCGCGAGGAGTTCCTCGATCACGTGGTGCCGTTCGAGTCGCTGGCCGCGGCCCAGGAAGCGATCGACGGCTGGGTGCACGCCTACAACCACCAACGCCCGCACCAGGCCCTGGACATGGCCACCCCCATCAGTCTTTTCCGGCCCCACGCCGCAGTTGACCGCGATGACGAGCATCCTGAACAGGCAGTCGTCGAACCGGAGTTGGCCGTCGAGGTCGTCGAACCGCCCGTCCTGCCGCCGCAGGGAACCGCAGTCGAGTTCCAAGTGCGGGTGCCGCCCAGCGGTGAGATCACCCTGGTGACCGGCAGGCAGCGAGTCGGCATCCACCAAGCACTGGCCGGCAGGACACTGACGGTCTGGGCGAACCACCGCAGCGTCCACTTCCTCCTCGACGGGCACCTGGTCACCACGGTCCCGTCCCGGCTTCGGCCGGAGGACATCGCCTACCTGACCATGCGCTACGGCGCCCGCCCGGCCGGTCCCGAACCCGTCCCGGCCGCTCTGCCCAGGGCGCGGAGCGGCACGGCCATCCTCGCCGCCGGCGAGCCGGTCGAGGTCGAGCGCAAGGTTCAGCGGGACGGACTCGTCGGCTTGGCAGGCGGCCGCTACCAGGTCGGGTTCGCCCTGGCGGGCCGCACCATCACGCTCCGCCTGGACGGACACCTCATGCACGCCATCGCCGACAACGCTCTGATGGGGACGTGGCCCTGCCCCGTTCCGGCCGACCGTCTGGGACAGATCCACGGGGCACGGACGGCGACGTCACCGCTGCCGCCTCCGCCCCTGCCGACCGGTTCCATCCGGGCCCAGCGCAAGGTGCATGCAAGCGGCCGTTTCCAGATCAACGGCCAGCTCATCAAGCTCGGCCCGCGGCATGCCGGAAAGATCGTCACCGTCGTCATCGAGGACACCCACTTCCGGATCCTGCACGGCGAGGACGAACTCGCTGTCAGGCCCCGCAAGAACCCCGGACCGATCAGCAGGCTCTACGTCAAAGGCATGGGCACGCAGAGAGACCGTCAAGGATCTCCTGACGCCAAACCGTCAAAGAAGTCCTGAGACCTCACATCGAGAGACGGGGGCCGACCGGCGCGGAACACGGCATCGATGAGCCACCAGACAGCTCTGGCCGCCACTGAGGACCGCCGTCGCTGCACGGGCGAATCCCATCAATCCCTGCGCTCGCTGGTCAGCCCCGCAGGAGAAGCGCTGCCCATCCCGGCGGCGCGCCATCCGGAGCAGGCGGAGTTGGAGGCGGCCGTGTTCCTCGCCACCTGCAAGATCGGCGGAGTTTCGCGGGATCCCCTGGGGATCGTCAGTGTCCGGCCGGAACCAGAGCTGCTCGGCATTCGGATGCTGGCCGAGCCGTACGTGATCCGGTACTGGGCTGACATGCTGCTTCCCCGTTCGGTCGCGGACGACAGCAGTGACCCCCACAACCGCGTCTCAGGTGTAGCCGGGCTCCGCTATCGCCACGAGCGGGGCGGTATCTGCCTGTACCGTCCGGGAACGCCGGCCCGCATCCTGCTCACCGGCTTCAACCCCCGATGGTGGGAGCGGGTCACCGACCTGTTGCGCGACGATTACCAGCTCCTGCAAGACCAGTCGGACTGGTCCCCGGACGAACGAGCGACCCACACCGCAGCCAGCGCCTTCCCAGTGAAGGCGGCGCCCATCTTCTCCCCTCTGCTGCGCCGCATCCGTGCTACCGCAGGGCCGGGAGAGATCAACGCAACCGACGCCTGGAGCTCCATGGGCGGCTTCCGGCTGGAGGTCACGGACGGCCCGCCCTGCCCCGATCTGGTCCGCTTTCTCGGTGACGGGCCGACCGGACTGGGCTGGGAAGTCGATCACAAGACGTGCACCTGTCTGTGCGATCACGTTCGCGGCGGCTGCAACATCGACTTCCGCGACCCGGCCACGGGCTGCTTCGTGTACTACTCGAACGGGAAGTGGGGCCGCACCAACGACGAGCGGCACCGCAGCTTCATGGCCGCCGCGAACCACGACGCCTTCGCCCGCTGACCGCTGATGCCGAAAGAAGCCGACATGCCTGGCCCGGACCTGCCACCAGCTGAGGTCCCCATGACCACGGAGGCACTGCTGAGCCGGTGGCCGACCGCAGTGCAGAAGGTGGAGCTCATTCACGGCGTGCTCGTCTTCACCGGTGCCTTCGACGAACGCGACTTGGAGACGGCGCGGCGTACCTACCCGGGCCGTCGTCCGGTGCTGAATGCCGACAGCGGCCTGGAAGTACATCCCGCTGGGGTGGGTGATCCGGCGCCCCTGCTCGCATAGGAACGTGGATGACCAGTCGATCGGCGGCGTGAACGGAATTGGCGCCTCGTGCAGAGCCCAGCAGCCACAAAATTCGTCAAGTCGTTCTTGCAAGGTGCGGTGTTCCCGGGTGAGTTGCTGGACGCCGTGCTTGAGCGTGATGTTCTCGCCTTCACGTCGTGTCGTTGGTGGTGGGAGCGGGCGGGCGGCGGTAGTGGTCCAGGGCTGCAGCGTGCTCGTGGTATGGGATGCGTGGGATCCGGGAGACGAGGGACCACATCGTGCGCTCGGCGGCGAGTTCCTTGGGGATGTCCAGACCGAGGGATGCGGCCAGGGGGTGTCGTCCGACGTTGACCAGGGCCCGGACGGCCGCCGCCCATTCATCTGTGGCGCTGACGGCGCAGCGGTACCAGACGGGGATGAGTGCGGCGAGGACGACGGCGGTTGTCGCTGCGGCTGGTGCGCCGGTGGCAGTGGAGGTGAGGGTCACGGCCGCGGCGAGCAGTACGGCGAGGTGGCCGTAAAGGAGGCAGACGAAGAAGTCGACGCTGGTCCGTGCGGTGTCGACCTGGCGGCGTGCCTGTTCTGGGGCGGTGGCGGTCAATTCATTCCACAGGAGCTGCGAGTCCAGCTGGTATCGGTCGTAGGCGTAGACCTCGAATTGGCGGATGGCATTGCCGAGTCGGGTCGGCGCGAGGTGGCCGTCGCCGACCGGGTAGCGGGCGAGGCGTTCTTGCAGGAGGGCCCGGCGGGTGACGGTGCTGCGCTGATCCAGGCTGCGATAGCGGGCCAGGTGAGGGCTGTGGCGCAGGAGCGTGAGATCTGCTCTGTCGACGGCGGACAGGTTGGTGCCGGCGGCGCGGCGTTCGAGGCGCATGAGCAGCAGCCGGTCGGTCAGGTCACGTCTGATGGCCTGATGGCGGCGGCAGCCGTATTCGTACGCGAGTGAGGGCCACAGCAAGTAGCCCTCCAGGATGCGGTAGAGGGGGTTTTGCAGGGCGTTGAGTACCAGCCCCAGCATCAGCGAGGCGGTGAGGAAGGCCAGCGCGCCGCGTCCTTCGGCCAGGCCCCATGCGTGTTCGAAGGGCGGGATCTTGCGAAGACTGGGGAGCAGGGTCGTGGTGAGAATGGCGAGGTTGAGCGCGGTGGGCAGCACCCACCCGACGAGCAAACTCCAGGCTCCTCCCAGCGCCCCCTTGGCGATGTCCCCCATCAGGCGCCAGCGCTCCGTTGTGCACGGAGAGGAGCGGTCGGCTGGGTGGGCGGCGGGGCCGGCCATTCGTCATCATCCGGGGCTGGCGAAGGCCCAGGCGAGGTGTGCAGGGTCCCGCCGCCCAAGGGGTGACGAGCGCGGTAGGCCTCCCGGTACGCGGCCGGGGAGGAACCCAGCTGGCGGCGGAAGTGACCACGCAGGGACACCGGTGAGCGGAAGCCGCAGCGTTGGGCGATCTCGTCGAGTGAGTACTCGGAGGTTTCCACGAGGCGCTGCGCCTGGAGAACCCGCTGAGTGGTCAGCCACTGCAGCGGGGCGCTGCCTGTCAGCGAGCGGAAACGGCGGTCGAAGGTGCGGCGGCTCATGTACGCGCGTGCTGCCAGAGTTTCGACGTCGAACTGCTCGTGGAGGTGCTCGAGCGCCCAGGCGACGACCTCGGCGAGCGGGTCGGTGCCGATCTCGTCCGGCAACGAGCGGTCCAGGTAGGCTTCCTGGCCTCCTGCCAGGCGCGGGGGGACGACCAGGCGGCGGGCGAGCGCGCTGGCCGCCTCGTTGCCGTGGTCCGTCCGCACGATGTGGAGGCAGAGGTCGATTCCGGCCGCCGTACCTGCCGAGGTCAGGACGTCTCCATCGTCGACGAAGAGTTCCCTCGGGTCCACGTGCACCGACGGATAGCGCTTGGCCAGCGTCGGTGCGTACATCCAGTGCGTGGTCGCGGGGCGGCCGTCCAGCAGGCCTGCCGCGGCCAGGACGAACACCCCCGTACCGAGCCCGACGATGCGGGCGCCTTCCTCGTGCGCCCGGCGCAGCGCGTCGAGTGCTTCCTCGGACGGCGGTGAGGTGATCGAGCGCCAGGCCGGTACGACGACCGTACCCGCGCGTGAGATCGCTTCCAGGCCGTACGGCGCGGTGAGTTCCACGCCCCCTGTGGTCCGCAGCGGTCCTTCCTCGCCGGCTGCTACCAGCAGGCGGTAGCGCGGCACGCCGGCGTCCTGGCGGTCGATTCCGAACACCGAGAGGGGTATCGAACTTTCGAAGATGGGGCCGCCACTGAACAGCAGCACCGCGACGAACTCCTTGCGGCGGCGTCTGAGGACCTTCCGCGTCGCAGCCTCCAAGGCGCTGGGAGTCTTGGCCTTGAGGGAGGGGGGTCCTGAGGCCACATGGGGCCCACCTGGTTGGTGGCCGGGCTCCTCTCGGGTGTCGGTCTCCGGTGTGACCGACGCGAATTGGCTCACCAGCCGCCGGAGCGGTGTGCTGGCACGCGGTCGGTTGCGCAGGACACGGCGCAAACGCATGCGCAGCTCGGCCTCTACGTCAGCGGCCGTGTTCTTCTCGCCGCGCTCGAGGGCGTGGAGCAGATCGCTCCGAGCTCGGTCTAACTCCTGTCGGACCCCGTTCGCGCGAGCCTCGCTGCCCGACTCGTCGTCGACGAGGAACGTAACGAGGGCGTCGCGGACAAGCGGCCAGGAATCCTCCCGCATGCGCTTCACCAGCTCAGCCGCACAAACCGCGACGAAGTCGTTCAACGAACCCCCCGATCCCCCAGAAGTCTCCTGGCAGCCCCTGGGCTGCCGGACACACGGTAGGAGGTGTCGACCAACTCTGGCCATCCAGGCTGGACTTGAACTTTGCGGAGATCCGGTGACCGCGCGGAAGAGTTGGCTGAAACCCGCTGCACAACCGAAGTTGGAGGTGATGCATAGTTGGGAACGCAAGGTGTTGCATAAGAGTGCAGCACTAGACGCGAAGTGAGGAATTCACGTTGGGCCACGTTCGTCCACTCGCCAACGGCCTGCGCACCGACCACCCGGTGCCGGGCCTGCCGTTCGTCGACGACTCCCACCTCCCCCTCGACGAGGGGCCCGAGGCCATCGAAGCCGTCGGCCGCCACGAGGCCAGCGGCATGTGGGGGCGCTTCGACCTCAACCGCCAGAGCAGCGGCTGGCACGCCTTCACCACCGACCCGCTCCAACACACCCTGGGCTGGTCGGTCCGCTACCACCCCGAACACGGCCGAACCGTGCTCCTGATGAGCGACGAGGAGACGCCCTCCCTGCACAGCGACTGGGCGGGAGACAAGTTGCTGTTCCGCGCCGGCGGCTACTGGTGGGACGGCACCACCTGGTACCGGCCCGGACAGGTCTGGGACCCCGTCGAGCAGGACTACGAGCGGCGCAAGTCCCGCGCCTCCGTAACTGTCAGCGCCGCCGACGTGCTCGACGGCCGCGCCAACCCCGACCACGCCTACATCGGCAAGGTCACCACCTTCGACCGCGAGGAGCCCGCCCCGGACAACTGGCTCGACCACCTGGCGCTGTGGGCCAGGCACCACCAGGAGCAGGACGGCGCCCTTCCACTGGACAAGTGCGTGGTCGACGTCGCCAGCCCCGAACTGACCGGCGGCCAGCTGCTCGGCGTGCCGGAGATGGCAGAGCTCGGCGGCATCACCGCCTCCACGCTGCGCGCCTACATCTCCCGCCGCAACAGCGAAGTGCCCCAGCCGCAGGCGACCGTAGGCGGCCGCGACCAGTGGGCGCGCGCCGTGGCCGACGACTGGGCGGAGGCCCGCCAGCGCTCCCACGAAGGCATCCTGGCCACCATGTCCGCCGGCGACCGCGACGACCTCTCACCCGGCGCGGCCGCCGTACGCGACCGCTTCGCCGCCGACTTCCACAGCACCCTGTGGGGCCGGCCGGACGTGCGCAAACGGTGGGTCCTGCGCCAGCGCAACGAGACCTCCGTACGCGAGATCTCCGACGCACTCGCCTGGAGCGTCGCAGCCAGCCTGGACCGCATCCTGCCCACCGACATCCTCGGCCCCACGGTCGAAGGCACCGTCCTCAACGACTTTGCCGAGTCCATCGAACTCCACGAGCACGGCAAGAGCACAAGGAAGGGGACACGGAAGGAACCGTCCTGGTACCACCTCAGCCTGACCATCCCCGTCGCGAAGATGCTGGACTGGTACATCCGCCACCACCCCTCATCCGCCTACTGGTACATCGGCGAGATCATGCGCCAGGCCCGCAACCGGTGGGACGTCCCGCCCCAGGAGACACTCCGCACCCTGCGCCAGGCGCTCTCCCTCGACGGTGAGCTGAGCCAGGAAGCCCGCGACACCTACTTCGCGCTCCTCGCACCACGCGAGGACATCGACGACTGACCGCGGCCAGAAGGGGCGCCGGAGCCAATGCCAGTGGCTCCGGCACCCCGCGCGTGAGCCTATCCGCCAGAGGCTCGGGAGGCCGGCGCAGTCGCGACTGCCGACGGCTCCCAGACTGAGTAGCCACCGCGGCGCGAGCGCCTCTGTCCGAACGCGGCGGCCCCTTCGACCTCTTCCAGTGCCGGGTCAACCCCTCGGGACAGTCCGTAGAGACCGAATAGACCAGACTGCGGGCGGGCAGCACTACCACACACAGAAGAGGAGAGGACCCGTTGCCCAAGTTCTGGATCGGATCCCGGGAGTACCCGTCGAAGAAGGCGGCGCAGGAAGCAGTCCGCGACGTGCTGTACGGATACAGCGTGGGCAACCTCGTGGACCGGGAGGCAGATCACCTGCTCCTGCTGGACCTTCTCGACAAGCATGAAGAGGCCGATGCCAAGATCGGTGTCGGCGTGGAGTCCTTTGTGATCGCGCCACCGCTCCAGGGGCCGTACCCGGGTTTCGAAGTGATCCGCACCGACGGCACTCGGATCGACTTCTCCTACCTGGCCTGCCTGAAGCCCCCGAGCTACCGGCAGCAGGTGTCCAGCGCGATGCGCGTCGAAGTCAAGGATGACGTGAGCGCCTACTTCACCTCACGGGTGGCGGCCAACACCCTGGTCTCGGACGAATCCGGGAGGGCGCTGGACATCACCGACACCCACGTCAGCTACTACCGCGGCCCGTCGTTCGCGGAACTCGCCACGGCGTTCGCCAAGGAATCCGGCGGATGGGACGCGATCGAGCTGACCACGTCGAGCGATCCGGGTCGAGGGCAGTTCACCGACCGCGCGCTCGCTGAACGGTGGCGCCAGCACCACGAAGAACACGCGGTACTCGGACTGCTGTCCTCGCAGGAGAACCTGCGCCGCCCACGCAGGTGACTATGCCTCGTGGCGTGGCGGCATCTATCGTTGGTCATGGGCGATTGAGGGTCGTCGTAGTGCGGGACACGCGGCTGGTGCAGACGGCAGTAATCGGGGACGAGCACTCGGACGTGCCCGTCGTACTGCCGATTGGGGCCATCGAGCTGGACGGGTTCCGCCGCTCTCATACCCACGACACGTTCTGGTGCGGGCTCCTGCTCCTTTGAGGGACGCGATGGGGTGGTGTGGTGCCCCGCGGGACAAGTTGCCGCTTGATCCGAAAATACAGCCACACGCCCATGCTGGGTAGAGTCAAGCCCCTCCCCTGACCTGGCACCCGACTCGGGCAGCACCGCAAAAGGGCAGGCGGGAACACGGAGCACTCTGGGACCATTGAGCCGTGGTTGCACAGATGCCGTCTGCGGGGCGCGATGACATGACCCGCATCACCGAACTCGCCTCCGAGACCGACGCGCCGGTCAAGCGCCAGCACCTCATCTCTCAGGTGCTGCTCGCCCAGTTCGCCACACCCATCCGGCAGACCGCCGGCCTCCACGTCCGGCCGCACGACCTGCGCAATCCGCAGCGCCTGTGCAAGGCCCGCACCCCGCGCGGCGTCGGCTGGATCGAGGACTTCGTCCCATACGCCTCCGCCTCCATCGAGCAGGTGTGGAAGCAGGTCGAACAGCACCTGCCCGAGGTCTTCGCCTCGGTCGCCGCGGGCACCGCCCTGAACGAGCCGGACACGGTCTCTCTGCTGCGGGATGTGCTCGCCCTGCACTGGGTGCGTTCCCAGCACTACCGCGACCTGCACAAGGTCATCTTTCGCGCCTTCTACCAGGAGCGCTTGCGCCGGTTCCTCGACGAGGACCAGGTCCTGCTGCAGCTGGCCGTGTGGGAGAGGACCGGCCTGCTCGTCTCCGGCCGCGAGGGCCTGACCCTGCACGCCGAACGCGTCTTGGCGCCCATGGCCGACGCGTACGAGAGCGGCGCGCTGTTCCGCGTCCGCATCGAGGCCTCGTTCGCCAAGGCCCGCAGCCTCCTGGCCAGCCACGCCGTGCAGATCCTGCTGCCCGAGCAAGGCGAGATCCTCATCGGCGACAACCCGGCCCTGACCGTGCGCCGCGACGGACTGCGGCTCTCGTACAACATGGCCCTCGGCGACGCGCACTCGGTCGTCCTGCCGATCGGCCCCTCGTACGTGCTGTCCACCGGCCCGCAGCCGGAGTATCTGCGGCTGCGCGCCGCCGAGGTCGACGAGCTGAACACGCTGCAGATCTGTGCTGCGCGCCGGTACGTCTACACCCGCCCGGGCAGTGCCCTGCGGCCCTTCATCACCCGGCAGTGCCGCGAGCAACGCCCGTCGAACGAGCGGCTCACCAGCGCGAAGTGAACCATCCGTCGTACCGCCCTCGGCCCGGATGCCGTGGGAATCAACCGAATTGGCCCAGCAGCTCCGCGCCATCGCGGAGCTGCTGGGCCAAGTGCGAAGCGACCTTGATCAGGCATGCAAACGTGCCGCGGAAACAGACCGCGGCATACAGCTGGCACGCCGCGCTGCAGAGGTTGTCGACGGTCACGTAATTCCCAGACCTGCTCCGTCGTCCCCGCTCGTTCGTGCGATTCGGGCGAGGGTGAAGGGGGGCGGGCCGCCCGGCAGTGAAGTGTCCGGTCCGAGCCGGGCCGCCCGCGAAGTGCGCCGTCCGGCTGGTCGCCGCGGAGCAACTCCGCCTTCCCCATGGGGACGTCCATGAACTTCGAGCTGGGGAATTACGCGAAGTTCCGCAGAGGTGGCGCAGGCCCGTGCCGAGCCTTGGAGACGTGAGTCCCGCGAGGCATGACCGACGGCGCTTGGAACTGCAGCGGTGATTTTGCCTGCCGCTGAAGGAGCCCGGCGCGGCGCCACCAGTAGCGCTCACCCTGCCGTCAGCGAGCGGAGCCATGCGCTGCCCATTTCTGAGGTGACGTTGGAGGTCGAGGTGGCGGTCCTGCGAGGTGACGTTGGAGGTCGAGGTGGCGGAACTGGTACGCCGCTCCCACCTGTCGCAGTACGCCTCGCCGCGTGTGAGCGTCGGCAAGGAAAGGCATGAAACGCCAGGGTACAAGCCCCATTACCGCCAGAATGGTCCGCGCCGCCAGGAAC
Organism: Streptomyces sp. NPDC058086; assembly: GCF_042885015.1. NCBI lineage: Bacteria > Bacillati > Actinomycetota > Actinomycetes > Kitasatosporales > Streptomycetaceae > Streptomyces > Streptomyces sp. NPDC058086. Next base: position 10,738 of record NZ_JBHVST010000123.1, read on the forward strand.
TCCATCCATACCGACCGAGCGAGTCCGAGTATGAGGCCGACCGGGAGCCCGCCGACGAGCTCGATCATGCTTATCGTGAATGTGATCCCGACCAGGTTCGTTGGCCCGAATGCGCGTACTAGCGCGCTCGTGAGCGCCGTCACGAGTGCCCCGGCGATCCAACCCGCGAGCGCTATGTCCGCGAAGGTGCGCCGGTCCCGTGCAAGGACCACCCCTGGTCCCACTGCCTTGTCTAGGTCGGGGTGTACTGGCCTGAGCCCGCCCATGATCGCGAATGGCAGCCCAGAAAGGAGCCCAAGGCCGAGCCCGGTCCCTAGCCCAAGGTCGAGCCCGAGCATGAGGCCAACGAGGCCGAAGGCGAGTCCCCAAGTGACCCAGAAATTTACTTTCCAGGTCCAGCGGATCCCCGAGCTTGGGTTTCTGTCTCTGGCGGACAAAGTGATCCATGCCGCCGCCGCGGTGCACGGAGGCCCGACCAGGAGCCAGATCGCTCCGACACTAAGCCCGGACACGAGAACGGCGAGGCCCACTGCGAATTCGGCCATGAGCCCGACCGAGAGCCCGACCGCCAGCGCCATCTCGTCTGTGGGAAGGGTCTTGGGGAGTTGCCACCAGGCGAAGTTCGGGGTGCCGTTGAGTGTGTGTTGGAGGTGGCGGGCGAGGAAGGTGAGGGTGCGGTGGGCCTTTTGGGCGGTCCAGGGTGTGGGGTGGTGTGGGTGGGGGCGGTAGGCGGCGGGGATGAAGGCGGCGAACAGGTGGGTGTCGATGTACTGGCGGGTGGGGAAGCGGCTCTGGTCGAGGAGTTCGTCGGGGTCGGGGAGTTCGGTGGGCTGCTCGTCGGGGCGGGGGTTGTAGATGGTGCGGGCCAGGAGCAGTGCGAGCGGGGTGCTCAGCGCCTGGGAGACGGGAGTGCCGGTGCCGAGGGAGGCGGTGACTCTGCTCCAGCGGGCTGCGGCCGTGGTGCCGGGGCCTCCGGCGTCGCGTTCCAGGTAGGCGGCCGCTTTCGCGGGGTCCAGGGGGAGGAGGCGGATGCCTGCGGCTGCGTTCAGGAGCACGGTGGTCCCCGCTGGTGTGGTCAGGGCGCTGCGGTACTCGGCGGTGCGGCTGGAGAGGATCAGCGGCTGCCCGGCCGGTAGTACCTCATTGATGGCGTGCAGGGCGCGGGCGCGCACAGGTTGGGGGAGTTCGTCGAGGCCGTCGAGGAGGGGCAGGATCAGCCGCCGTGTGAGCAGGGCGCGTGCCTGGGTGCCGGTGCCGGCCTGTGGGGAGTTGGCGGGGGCGAGGGCGCGCAGGGCGGGGTGGTCTTGGGCGAGTTCGTCGGCCATCCAGGTGTACAGGTCCTGGTGGGCTGGGTCCCACGAGGCCAGGGGGAACAGGACCGGGACGGGGCCGCCGGGCGGGCGGTGTTCGAGCAAGGCCAGCAGGAGGCGGATGAGCAGCATGGTCTTGCCAGCACCGGGCTCGCCGAGGACAACCAGGCGGCGGGTGGGGACGCGCTCGAAGACCTGGGCGATGGCACCCCCCTTGCCGGCCAGCCCTTCCGGACTGACAGCCCACCCGGAGGTGGCTTCAGGGGTCTGGCCAGGCCAGTCCCCAGCCAACTCCCTCAAGTGCGGCCACGACTCGACGAGGTCCGCGTCGGCCGCCACCCATTCCACCGACAGCGGGAACGGGTCGTTGAGGCGGCGCACCTGCGCCTCGGCCTCCCACTGCTGACGCACTGCCTGGGCGAGCTGGTCGGCCACGTCCCCCAGCTGGGCCGACGCCGGTCCGCTCCTGCCGGAGCGGACCACGGCGATCACTGCGGCGGGCAGTGCCAGCAGACCGGTAAACGCGGAAACAACGGCGACCAGATCACGGGCTTGGTGGCCGCGTGCGATGTACCAGGCCAGGAATGCCATGACCAGGGCTAAATAGAGCAGTCCAATCCGCTTCGGTACGCCTCTCACACATTGATCATGCGGGATCCTGGACGGCAGACCCAGGATTTGACGGCTCCGACATCACCCGGCCGACCAGCGACTCGTGTGCCGGTGCCGGCCGGTCCGTCGAACTCTCCCGCGGGTGGGTGAATGTGCAGGCCTGTTCCTGCCAGGGTGCGGGCCGCGTTGTCGGCCTGCTCGTCACCCCTGCCGACATCCAGGAGTGCGCAGCGGCCCGTGTCCTGCTGACCCGGCTCCATGCCGAGCACCCCGAATCCGTCTTCGTGGACAATGCGGCCCCGCGGGCCCACCGCAACGCGATGGACTAGGAACGCCTGATGTCCCACGCCGAAGCTCACGTCCAGTGGGCCTTCATCACGCTCATATCCCGCCGCCTCGGTGCGACAGCACCGCCGCACCGAGGCGGTCCCCGCAGTCCTTGCGGCCGTCGCCTGAAGATCGCTCCATTGCCGTTCGCTTGCCCGGACCACGGATTCGATCCGGCGCGCATACAGCAGCCGGCGCAGCAGCCCTGGGCCCGCGCATCCGGCTCCGGCACCTTCTTCGCCTTGCCCGGCGACCACCGCGACGGAGGGGGCGTACGGCGGGACTCGATGATCCGCTCTACCGCTGGCGTCGACAAGCCGCGCTCCGTTATCGCGCACTAGTCCAGGCCGAACCACTCGGTGGGCCGCGCGAACGCCTCCGTGCCGATCTTCACCCTTCGTGCCGTTCCCCCGCTGTCCAGCCGGATGCGGTGCACGTACCAGCGGTCGATCAGGGTGTCCCGGGCCACCGGCACCGACATCCCCAGCACCGGTTCACGTTCGTCGTCCCACACCGGGGCCACCGCCCCATCCAGGTGCACCCGCAGACCACGCTCCTTGAACTGGACGTCCACAGCGGACCCGACCGGCGCACCATCGGCCCGGGTGAAGTCGAAGCGGGCCTGCTCGCCGCGCCGCGCAACCACGCGGTGGCCCCTGACTTCACGTACAGATGGTCGGCGCTGGCCACTCCTCGCAAGCGGCGCCGACACTCGTGCGGCTGCCCGTCCGGGGCCGGATGCTTATCGCATCAACTTGTCACTATCTGCGGGAAGTCGCTCGCGAACGACGATGGGTGCGGATCCTCTCGGGGGATGACTGAGCTGGGAAGACGCTGATTGGTGTGTGGCCGCGCCGCTGTACTTCTACCGTGGCGGGGTGGAGGTGGGCGTCATGGTGTCCTTGCCGGAGGAGCTTCAAGCGCGGGAGGCCGCGGCCCGGCAGGCCATGGCAGCAGGCACCATCCAGACCATCCGCACCCACACCCACCAGGTCTACGACCAGGGCGCGCCGAACAGTGACAAGGACACCAACGGCAACCCCTACGCGTTGGTCACCAGCGGGACCGTGAGCGCAAGCCTCGGCACCTCCGTGCCGGGCAGCAGCGACGTCGACGGTCGCACCACCAGCTACCTCTACAACAACGGGAGCGACAACGAGGGCTGGACCCTCCACACACCGCTGCAGACCGTCACCGACCCCGGCACCGGCCATCTGGCCATCACCAAGACCGTCGTCTACAACGAGGACACTAACCTGTACGGCGGACAGCCCCTGCCGATCGAAGTCCGCATGCCCAGCAACACGGGCGGCGGCGGAGCCGGCACCACCAAGACCGTCTACTACACAGCTGGCAGCAACGGCATCGACTCCGCCTGCGGAAACCAACCCTGCCCTTGCCGAATACCTCATCCGCGCAGATGGGAGGCGCTATCAGGCTGTCACGGCGTCAACTGCCATACGGACGCGCGGATGCGCTCATGGGAGCGCGGCCGTCGCGGCATGATGGTTGGTCGTGCTGCTGAGACTGGCTTACCTGGGCGTGACGAACGCGTTCGCGATGCTGCGGCTGCTGCCGATGAGCGACCGGGAGAAGGATGTCGAGATCCTGGCCCTGCGCCACCAGATCGCCGTGCTCGAGCGGCAACTGAGCGGTCAGCGGGTGCGATTCGCCCCGGGCGACCGCGCGCTCCTGGCCGCACTACTCCACGGCCTGCCGCGCAAGGCGCTCCAGCAGATCCGGCTGCTGGTGCGACCGGACACGGTGCTGCGCTGGCACCGCGACCTGAGCGCCAGCCGCCACGCCGCCGCCTCCCGGCCCAGGCGCGGAGGCCGGCCGCGGACCGTGCACTCGATCCGGGCGCTGGTGCTGCGCCTGGCCAAGGAGAACCCGAACTGGGGGTACCGGCGCCTGCACGGCGAACTGCTGGTCCTCGGGGTGGAGGTGGCGGCGTCCACCGTCTGGGAGATCCTCAAGGACGCCGGCGTCGACCCCGCGCCCCACCGGGCCTCCACCACCTGGGCGGACTTCCTACGCTCCCAAGCCGACGCCCTCCTAGCATGCGACTTCTTCGAGACCGTCACCCTGACCGGCACGCGGCTGTACATGCTCGCGGTGATCGAGCACGCGAACCGACGGATACGGATCCTGGGCGCGACCGCGCATCCGACCGCCTCCTGGGTGGCCCAGGCCGCGAAGAACCTCGTCATGGACCTCGAGGACGCGCACTGCCGGGCCCGCTACTTGATCAGGGACCGGGACGGCAAGTTCCCGCAACTGTTCGACGCGGTCCTTCAGGAGGCAGGCATCAAGGTCGTCCTGAGCGGGATCCGGATGCCCCGCATGAACTCGATCACGGAACGGTGGGTGCAAACCTGCCGGCGAGAGCTACTCGACCGCACGCTGATCTGGGACCAGCGCCATCTCCTGCATGCCCTACGCGAGTTCGAGACCTTCTACAACGAGCACAGGCCACACCAAGGCCTCGCGAACGCCCGCCCCCTCTGCCCGCTGCCCGCTCCGATCGAGCACCCAGACCAGATCGCGCGCCTTGACGTACGACGACACTCGCGACTCGGCGGCACCCTGCACGAGTACGCCCACGCGGCCTGACCAGCATGGATGAGGTATTCGACAAGGGCAGGGCCGGCCCGCATTTGACGGGTGCGCGTTTACACGTCCTCGGTGTCGTCAAGCTGGTCAAGACTCGGGCCTTCGTCGTCCCCGCTCCACTCGTCGTCATTGATCACTTTGCCCATCGCCGATGAGATGTGGCTAAGCAGCGCTGCCCTGCGCGCAGCAAAGAACCCATCGAAGTCGTCCGCGATCATGTTGTTCGGATCGGCGAGGTGAGTGCGGATGCGCTCAGCCATGCCCTCGAACCCTGTCTCGGCGGTTTTTTCCAGGCGATCGAGGTAGGAGGAAGGAGATGTGCCCCCGATGATCCTGTTGGTACGGGCGGCCAACGGTGTCTTGTTGACGATCGAGTTGTACACAGCGGGTACCAGGCCAGCCTTTTCGCACCATGCCTTAGGAAAGATGTGATGGATGTCGATAGACTCGTCGAAGTACCCGGTAACTTCTGCTTTCTCTCCCGTGCGCCAGTCCACGGCGCCAGCTTTCAGCAGCAGAGCGTATATGCCTTTGTAGGCAGCACTGTTTCGGGTCCTCAGAGTCAAGAGGCGTCCCGGAGAGAACTGAGCGGCGGTCACCGTGCGGGGCTCGGCGGAGGCACCACGAATCCAGTCGACGACGTCGGGTAGGTCCTGGCTGAAGCGGGTTTCGGTGGACCCGCCATACAACTCCCCGAATACCCCGCACCAGTACCAACGAGCGAGCTTTTGCTGGGCTCCTGCGCTCTGTGCAGCCTCATCGGCCAGCGCCAGGATGGCGGCGAGTGGAATCAGTTGGGTGCCGTACGGCAGAAACTTGGTGTCGAAGAGATACTGCTGATGCAAGAACTTGGCGGCTGCCTTGAATCCGGCGATGACGGAGGGGGCGAAGCGTTTGTAGTCCTCAAGGGACAGGGCAAGCATGTCTTTACGCTTACACCCGATACGTGGGAGCCGGTCCTCCTCTGTTCCCTGTTCCTGTTCGAGTTGGCGGCGTGCTGCCGTGGCCAGCAGGGTCACTGCCTGCAGGAAGTCGGTGTTGGACACCTCTCGCAGGATGCGGTACTCGGGTGCCTTCCAGGCTGCGCGGCATTCCTCCTCCCAATGCTTACGCAGATCGAACTCGTCAGCGGCATAGGTTGCGGTCAGCAGTTCGAAAACGGTCAGAGTGACGCCGCCGGTGTTGACCTTCTCGAACACCTGGCACACCGCCTGGCGGGGAGTATCCTGCCCCAGTTCAATGACAGGGACATGGTAGAGATCGAAGGGGCGAACGAACTCATTCCGGAAGGTGCGCCATAGGGCGCGCTTATCTTTATCGCCTCCCCAGTAGTCCGTGAACTCGTCACCCCAGTCGCCGTTGTCGAAAACTGCGCCGAGAGGGAACAGGTGGTGCTCGTACTCCAACTCGGGCTTTGAGTAGTCCTCGATAACCTCTCGGCGGAAGTTCAGCACCCGACGCTCTTTCGGAAGAAACCGAATTGCCTCCTCCCGGTCGTCGTTCTCATCGAGCGCCTTGCGCATGTCGACGTAGAACCAGCCGGACACCTGCTGCTTCCGCAGATCTTGGGTGACTACCGGTCGACGGAGCTTCAGGGCCTGGAAGAGCGAGGTGAGTCGCTGTTGCCCGTCCAGGATGAGAGTCTCGGGTTCTGGCTCGCCGGCTGGCGTGGCTCCCTCGACTGGGCGGTACTTGAATCTCACGTCGCCGCCAGCTCTGAGCAGCATCACAGTACCGACGGGATAACTCAGCGAGATCGACGCAAGGAGGCTCGCGATGTTCGGCCACGGCCACACCCAGCCACGCTGAAACTCGGGGAGCTGCGCCTTGCCTACCTCAACCTGCTGGAGCAAGTCGCGCAGCGGTCGCTTGTCGATACTGAACGCTTCGTCGGCCACATTGACTCCTTTGGCGCAGGGGTCGCACTGAAGACTGAGATAAATGTTCCACTAACGCTACTAGCTAAAAAACTGCTTGCCGAGACCACTGACAAACCAGATGAGATCTTGGATCGAGCGGCCGAGGCCGTCGAAGGAGGGCCCCACAAGCCCTCTTCCAGAACAACAGCGCGGTCCTCGGGAAGTCCGGCTCAAAAGTCTCCTTCCTCTAGCCTTTAGGGTTCTAAAAGGTGACGAAGCGTACTGGTTCCGTGAGCGTCTGGGCAGCGTGGTCGAGGTCGGCGAGGCGTGCGGCGAGGGTCGCTTCTGCGAGACGTTGCGGCAAGGCGGCGCTGAACTTGAGGCCGTTGAGGGCGCGGGGGTCGACGTCGGGGAGGCAGAGTCGGTCGGCGGCGTCCGCACTGGCTTGCTTCCACATCTGCGGGGTGAGGTCGGAGCGCAGTCGCACGTACAGGTCGTTGCCTCGTTGGAGAGGGTCGGCGATGCCGGCGAGGGTGGCGGCCAGCGTGACGTTGGCGCGGTGGCCGGCCCACGTCCACCACCGCAGGTCCTTGCCCGCGCCGTCGCGGGTGATCACGTTGCCGCCGGGGTGGACTGTCTCCGTGCCCTGCTCGCGCAGTTGCGCCAGGGCGCCTTGCGCGCGCTTGGTGAGCGTCACGAGCGGGTCCTCGCCGAGAAGGATCTCGCGGGCGGCGCGGGTCAGGTCGAAGGAGGACATGGGCAGCCCGCCGCCGTTCCACTTGGCCTTGCCGCCGCCGTCGACGGGTTCCACGAAACAGCGTTTGCGGTTGAAGTCGATGTAGGTGACCTGCCAGCTGCGTCCGGCCAGGAGCAGGCGTCGCGGTCCGGCGCACTCCTCGGTGAGCAGGGTCGGGTCGGTCTTACCGATTTCGGTGCGCCCGTTCAGGACGGTGAATTCGGGGGCGGCGGTGAAGACGGCGGTGAGGTTCATGAAGTGCCGGTGGCCGAAGCGGCGTTCGGCCTCGGGGCCGATGAACAGCATGCCGCCGTCCTGATCGAGGTAGCCCTCGCTGACCAGGTGCCGCACGATGGGCTCGGCGGCCGGGCCGAAGGGTGCGAGGCCGCCCCACCACTCCTGCCACAGGCGGTCGCCGATGCGGTGTTCTTGCAGACACAGGGCGAGAATCTGCTGGGCGACGATGTGGCGTGGCTCGGGCGGGGGCACGACGGGTTCGACCCAGCCCCTCGACCACAGCAGCAGCAGGGCGGCGGCGCAGAGCAGACCGCCTTCGTCGACGGCCAGGAAGAGGCAGTTGCGGGTGGTGCTGGGGCGTCGTCCGGTGCGTCCGATGCGCTGGAGGAAGGAGGCGACGCTGCTCGGGGCGTCGATCTGGATGACACGGTCCAAGTCACCGACGTCGATGCCCAGTTCGAGGGTGCTGGTGGAGACGATGACGCAGTCGCGGGCGTCGGCGAAAGCTTCCTCGGCGCGGCGGCGCTCGTCCACGGACAGGGAGGCGTGGGAGAGGAAGGTGGTGATGCCCTTGGCACGCAGGCTTTCCCCCAGTTCTTCGACCTGGCGTCGTGACTCGCAAAAGACCAGGCGCTTCTCACCGCGGTGGAGGGCGGCGATGACGGTGGCGGCGTTGCTGAGCGAGCCGACGTAGTCGAGTTGGACATCGCCGGGTGGCCGCCCTGCGGGCGCACCTGACCCCTTGTCTGACAGTGTGTCGGGCTGGGCGTGCAGGTGCGGGGCGATGACCTTGGCGGGTCGTGTTCCGGCGGCTGCGCCCTGGAGCCAGTGCAGGAGTTCCTCGGGGTTGCCGACGGTGGCGGATAGTCCCACGCGCTGCACGGGTCGTCCGGCAACGCGCTGCAGCCGTTCCAGGACGGCGAGGAGGTGCCAGCCGCGGTCGTCGCCGGCGAAGGCGTGGACTTCATCCACGACGATCGTCCGCAGGCCTTGGAAGAACGCGCGGTGGTCCACGTTCACGCTCACCAGCATGGATTCCAGCGACTCCGGAGTGGTCAGCAGAATGTCCGGGCGCTGGCGCAGGATGGCCTTGCGCTTTGGCTGGGAGACATCGCCGTGCCACAGGGCGGCGGTGCGGCCCAACCAGGAGGTGTAGGTCTCCAGCCTGGGCAGCAAGTTGTTGAGCAGCGCCTTGAGCGGACAGACGTAGAGGACGGAGGTGCCGGTCCAGTTCTCGGCGGCCATCCGGGACAGCAGGGGGAAGGCGGCGGCTTCGGTCTTGCCGCCCGCGGTGGGCGCGAGCAGCACGGCGTCGGTTCCCGACAGCAGCGGGTCGATGGCCTCCTGTTGAAGGGGGCGCAGGGACTTCCAGCCGAGGGTGTTGACGATGTGGTGCAGCAGTACGGTGTCCAGCCGCTGCAGCGGATCGTCGGCGCTGGTGTCGGTCACGGCAGGTCCAGCTCGATGTCGTCGGCGCTTGCTGCGGCGGCGTTGCGTTCGACCTCGCTGAGCTCGGTGGCGGAGACGGTCAGCGCGTAGTGCCGGCGGGGGTCGAAGTCCTCGAACTCGTCGACGCGGTCGAGGACGTCGGCTACGAGTTTGCGCAGGAACAGGCGGGGTGCGACGCCGACGTTGCCGCCGAGTCCGCCGGTGACGGCGGTGGCGAGCTGAGCGATGTACTCATCGTCCACCGCGTGGGCGATCCGCTCGGGGTGGGAGGCCTGTTGGGCGTAGAGGTCGCGGATGGTGCGGCCGAGCTCGCCGAGCCGTGCAAGGTCGAATCCGGGCAGGCGCAGCTGTACGGCCCGTGGGGAGTCGAAGCGGGGGTCGGTGGAGAAGTCCGTGGCAAGGCGCTGCGCCAGCGGGGCCAGTCGCTGGATGCCTTGCTGGCCGTCGTAAAAGGCGGGGGTTCCGGTGATGACGAGGAACAGGCCGGGGAAGCGTCCGGCGTCGATCTCGTCCAGGAGCTGACGTAGCGCGTTGAGGGCTTTTTCTCGCACGTCGCTGCGGACCCGCTGCAGGGTCTCGATCTCGTCCAGGATCACGAGGAGTCCTGGCTGGCCGCCGTCGCGCAGGACGGTCAGCAGGCCTTGGAGGAATCCGAGGGCGGCGAAGTGGTCCAGGTCGCCGCGTACGCCGGCGAAGCGGCGGGCTGCGGAGGCGACGGATTTTTGGCCGCCGAGCCAGGCGATCAGTGCTTCGGCGGTGGGTGCGTCGCCGGCGGCGCGGGCCTGGTGGTAGCCGCGTAGGGCGGCCGCGAACGCGGGGGTGGTGCGGGCGACGTCGGCCAGACGCTGCTCCATGAGGGCGTTCACGGCGGTGCCGAGTGCGTCGGCGTCCTCGTCGTCGATTTCGCCTGTGTCGAGGACTCCTTCTTCGAGGGTGAAGAACCAGGAGTCGATCACCGCACGCAGCGCGCTGGGCGGGTGGGTGGCGGTGGTGAGGCGTTCGGTGAGGCGGCGGTAGACGGTTTCCAGTTTGTGCAGGGGTGTCTCGGTCTCCGAGATCTGGATCTCGACGGTGGCAAGGCCTGCTCGCTTGGCGCGCTCGGCGAGCCAGCGGGCGAAGAAGGTCTTGCCGGAGCCGTACTCGCCGCGGATGGCGTGGAAGGCGGCTCCCCCGCGGGCCGCGGTGGCCAGGTCGTCATCCAGGGCTGCCGAGAAGCGGTCCAGGCCGACGGCGAACAGGTCGAGGCCCGATTGCGGCACGGTGCCGCGTCGCAACGCGTCCACGACCTCGCGGCGACGGGCCGCGCTGACCGGCGAGACCGTACTCATCTTTACGCCTTCACCCCGAACTGGTCTTTCAGCAGTGTGATGTCGAGCCTGACCCGCGCTCCCGCGTCGATGAGACCGAGGACCGGGTAGCCCTCGACGTTGAGGAGTCGCTGCAGTGCCGCGACGAAGAACTCCGCGTTGCGCGGGGCCCGTCCGCCGGAGGATGCGGCTGCGGCGCTGACCGCGGCGAGCGAGAGCGTACCGTCCGCCGCGACGAGCGCGTCGATGACGGCAGCGACGGCTTTCTTCTCGGGGCCCTTGCGCACGAACTGCTTTTGCGCCGCGTACACGCCGGTGTCCACGACCTTCGCGCCGAGGGTCAGGGGGGTGGGAGCGTCGTCGGGGCGCGGCGGGGTCTTCTTCGCGGCCGGTCGGGACGTGGTGGCGGGCTGTGGTGCGGTGGGCACACCTGCGCGGCTCGCATCGTGGTGCCACCACGGCGGGGTGACGGCCTCCGGGGAGAGCACCGACCAGCCAGGCGGCAGGGTTTCGGCGGAGGGCAGCAGCACCAGCACCGGCACGGTCATTTCCGCCAGGGATGCGCCGCCGTGGTAGCCGGCCTTGCGGGGGGTGTAGCGCTGGTCTTCTCGCCACAGTGTGGTGATGCTGCCGCCGCCCTCGAGCACGCGCGGGCCGGCCAGGTGGACCTCGTCGTCGCCAGGCTCTTCGTTCGGAGGTCCGATGCGCCAGCGTGCCGACTCCACGCCCTGGGCGGGCAGCGGGCCTTGGGTGGTGCGGTCCAGGACGTGGCCGTGGTCGGCCACCAGCACGACGGGGCGGCCTTGGCCGCGTGCTGCGTCCAGCAGCTCGGACAGGTAGCGGACGCTGCCGACCGTCCAGTCGCCCTTGGAGCTTTCCTGGCCGTGGTCGAGGGCGTCGTCGATGGTGTTGAGGACCACGCCGACGACGCCGTCGCCGGCGATGGCGGTGACGATCTCGGGGGCGAGGCGGTGCCCGGCCGGGCCGGGCAGGTCGGCTTTGTAGAAGAGCACGGCCTCATGTCGCCGCTTGCGCCAGAACGCTACGAAGCCGTCCTTCTCGATGTTTTGGCCGCCGGTTGCCAGGCCGCCGGTGAGCAGGGTGGCGCGGCTGACGGTGGTGATGGAGGGGATCGCGGCGACGGCGGCGGCCCGTCGGCCGGCCTCGGGTGCGGCCTCGGTCCAGCGCGGTGCGCCCAGTTCCTCTCCGAGCTGGGTGGCGACCGCGCTGCTCATGCCGTCCAGGAGCAGGATCAGCGGGAGCCTTTGTGTAGCAAGGGGTGCGGCGATGTGCCGCAGCACGTCCTCGACCAGCAGCGCCCCCTCGGGTTGGGTGGTGGTGGCGTGCTGGGTCCAGGTAGCCAGGGCCGTGGCGAATTGGCGATCGAGGTGGTCGCGGCGGGCTCTGGCCGCCTCGTGGATGACCCGGTAGGCCTCGTTGACGTGCGGGTCCATTGCCCCGTCCCCGGCCCACAGCCGGTTCAGGGCGCGGTCGGCCCAGCCCCAGTCGCCCAGGTGCGCCTGGACCGCGGCGTTCACCGCACCGGCGCCGGAGGGGAGGTCGACCTTCGGGGTGGTCAGCCAGCGCTCGAGGCGTACGGCCATCTCGGCGAGTTGGACCTGCTCGGGGAAGAGCAGGTTCGCCAGATGGTGGCTGCTCACCTGGTTAAGGGCGGCCTCGGCAGCCTTGACGGTCTTCTGGTCGGGGCGCGGTGTGAGGGTGGCGGCCAACGAGCGCAGTCGGGTGCGGAAGCCGGACGGCAGGAAGCCGCTATCGGCGAGGGACTCGCGCAGTCCCGCCCGATCCGCCAGGCGGTCGGCCTGCTCCAGGACCTCCAGGACCCGGGTGCGCGCCTCAGTGCTGCGCGGTCCGCCCGCTGTGGCCTGGGTGATCCATCGGGCGAGGACGCCCTCCACGGCGCGGGTGTAGTGGCGCAGCACGTCGGGTCGGAAGGGGCCGGAGCCGAACAGTGCGCCCACCGCCAAGGCCGCCTCCGCGGTGGCCTGCGGCCCGGTCAGGGCGGCAGCAACGACCCCCAGCGCCATGGCGTCGCTGCCGCGGCCTTCCTGCACCAGGGCGAGCAGCAGCGGCGCCACGTCGCCGACCACGCTCTCCAGCCAGTCGGTCAGGCCGACTCGCTCCTCGGGCTGCAACTCGGCGAAGTGGGCTGGGCCGCCCGGGGTGCGGGACCAGGTGAGCAGGGCTTCCGCATCCAGTGGCACAGCGTCGGTGGACACGCCGTCGCCCAGGCCGATGCGGGCGTGCACGAGCGCGCGCATGGCGGCGTCCAGGGTCAGCACGGAGCCGACGGGCAGCCATCCGCCCGGCGGCTCTGCGGCCAGCAGGGCGTCGGCGAGCCAGGGCTGGCGGCGGATGCGTGCATCGACGTCGATGGCGCCGAAGCGCTGCTTGACGATCTCGACGCGGTCCACCGCAAGCAGGGAGCGACCGATGGCCTGACCGCGCAAATCCAGCGGCATCGGCCGGGTGTCGGGAGCGTCCGTGGTGACGACGAGGACGTCACCCCTGCTGCCGCCGGGGTGCTGGGCGAGGTGGTTTTGCCAGGCGTCCACGATTCCGAGCACCGAGGACTGGTGGCTGACGTGGACCCGGTACTGCTCCACTTCACCGTCTGCCGCCGTGTCCTTGACGAGACGGGTGGTGAACTCTCCGGGGGCGCCATCACGGTAGCGGCCGTGCACCAGCACCAGCCGGTGGCCTTTGGCATGCGGGAGCGCGGTCCACAGGAGTGCTTCGACGGCACGCTGGTCGATCTCGGGGACCGCGGCCTGGGTGATCGCCTGGGTCACGACGTACCGCCTTCCACTTCATCCCAGCCGATCTCGATCTCGGTGCCGGGGTTCGCCGCGGCATGGGAGCGGATCTGCTGGGTGAGTTCGGCCAGGGCCTGAGCCAGACCGGATTCGAGGCTGCCCGGGCTGGTCGCGATGACCAGCCGCCGGCGCTTGGCAGGGGCAGCTGCAGGCGTAGCAGGGGTGGGGGGCGCCGGCTGCGCGGGCAGCGGGGGCCGGCCGTGCTCGGTCAGGCTCACCTGGTCCGCATCCCTGGGGGCCGGGACCGGAGCCTCAGCGGGTGGTGTGGGCACGGGTGTCGGAGCGGCGGCGGCGTTGAGCCGACCGGACTCGCTGATGATGTCCACGGCCCGGCTCTCGGCCCCGTTCAGCACCGGGCCCAGCTCCCGCTCGAACTCTACGGCCGCGGCCGCCTCCGCGATCTCAGCGAGCAGCCGCTGCGCCCGATCCGCAAGACCATCTCCCCGACCGGTCAGGCCGCGCACGCTCTCCAGCAGCTGCCACTTGACGCGATCCAGCACATCCAGGGTCGGCTGCGCCGAGGACATGGTCTTCGCGAGGGCGTCGTCCGCGGTGGTGTAGCTGAGCGCGGACAGCTCCCGCACCAGCGCGGTCGCGTCCTTGTGACGGACCAGGCGGGCGATCAGGTCGGCGGCGTCGTGCACCGCCATCTCCCGATCGGTCGGCTCCTGCGTCAACCCGAGTGCGGTGCGGTGGTTGGCCAGCGAGCGCCGCAGCCCGTTGACCGCGGCCTCCCAGCCCTGCGCCTTGGCCCGGACCTTCGAGGCTAGGTCGTTGACGTTGCGGGCGTAGCGCACCCGGGGCACGCTCTCCCCAAACAGCGCAGCAGCGCGCTCGTGCGCGGCGGTGAACTCCTCCTCGCTGGGCAGCTCCTGCGCGCGCAGCGCCCAACCGGTGCCGATGCGGTCCAACTCGGGGGCGGCGGCCGAGGCGCCGTTGTAGACCCAGGAGCGGTCCGCGACCAGCGCATACACGGCGATCAGCAGGTTGCTGACTGTCTTGTCCAGGCCGGTCCAGCCCAGCTGGGCGATCCAGCGGCGGATGTCCTCCACCTCGTAGTCGCCGCTGACGCCGTGGGCGGTGGCATGCTGCTCGATGCGGCGGCGCCACTCGGTGCCCACATTCAGCGGCCCGTCGTGGACCTCCCCCAACTCCAGGGGGTGCACGATCCGCTTGACCAGCGCCAGCTGCTTGCTGTCCACGACGACACGACGCGACCCGTCCTCCATCGCCCGCGCGATCCACCCGTAGACACTCTTCAGCTCGCCGACCGTGACGGCCTTGCGGGTCTCCTGCGGGTCGAAGTCGGGGTGCTTGGGGTAGTGCGCGGCAAACAGCCCATCAGCGAGCTTGGCCATGTTGTACGCGAAGGGCGCGCCGCCTTGGAGCTGCGGGATGTGTCCCGGGTAGAGGGAGTAGACGTGCAGCCCGTCGGGTGTCTCCGCGCCGACGTTGGTGTCGTCCAGGTGCGCGATCCCGTACAGCTGGCGCAGCACGTCGGTGAGCTGGCTGGTGAGCGTGTCGCGCTGGGCCTCGAGCTGGTGCTTGACCCGGACCTGGTCATCGGAGGGCAGGTGGGCGGCGTAGTTGGCCAGCCGGTCCCGCTCCAGCAGGTACTGGATCTTCAGCAGCCGGCCGAGCTGCGCGGAGCGCTGCGGGGAGAAGAAGAACGGCAGCCAGACGATCGTGGGAGCCTCAAATCCCTCCTGCCGCAGCCGTTGGATCCGCGCCGTGTCGTCGCTGGGGTGCCCGTCGCTTTCATCGAACGGGTAATCGATGACGAAGCGGACGCGGCCCTCGACGCTGGGCGCGAACTGCGTCGTCGGCATGGTCGCCGGTTCCTTGACGTTCTCGAAGACGAACTCGGCCACCCGCTTGGTGCCGCGCCACACCACCTCGTGCTCGCACACGAAGGCACCGGTGTCGCGCACGCTCAGCGCCTCCCACAGCCGCTCCTTGACCCAGATACGGCGCTGCCCGACGTTGTCCTTCTCCCCCACCGCATCCAGGATCGGCTCGACGTCCAGGTCGGACAGGTGCAGGGTGAACACCGGGTCGGCGTCGTTGCCGTCGCTGCGCAGCTCACCGGGGAACTCCGCCTGCAACTCCCGCAGCCGGCGCACCGCCAGTTCGCCCGGCGTCACCGCACGCGAGCGCAGCGAGCCACGCTGCCGCAGTTGCCACCCCTACCGTCTCCTCGACGAAGCCCGCCCCGCCTCCCGGCCGTTTACGCAGCTGGTGATCTCGTTGCCGACCGGCAAGGGCGGGCCGTTCGAGGCGTTCCCGGTCGCCGACAGGGAGGTGCCGGATTACGGCGAGCGGCGGCCCGCTCTGCATACGAGCCGTGGGCAGGAACCGCTGTTCGCTCTCCGGCGGGACTGGGCCCCGGTGCTGGCCCGGCTGCGGAGCCTGCCTGCGGGCGAACCGCCGCTTACCGAGACCGCCCGCCGCTTGGTAGAAGACTTCACCCAGCAACGGCCTGGCCAGAGGCCGGACTACAAGAAGAACACCCGCACACTCACGATCCTGCTGTACTGGCTCGGCGCCGACACGGCGGTCTTCGAGCGCGACATCTACGACCTCGCTCGAATCGACGTGAACCTCGCGGCCAAGCCCGTCTGCCAGTTCCTGCGCATTCGCGGCCTGCTGGTGGAGGACCCTGACCTGCACCGAGACGCGGATCAGGTGTGGATCGAGTCGACCCTGGCCGCGCTGCCGGAGCCGGTCGCGAGCGAAGTGCGCACCTGGGTGAAGGTCATGCGCGAACAGGGCCCCCGCGAGGGCGAGCCGCGCGGGTACGACGGCATCCGCCGCTACCTCACCAATCTCCAGCCCGTCCTCACTGCCTGGACCACGACCGTCGGCATCACCTCACTGAGGGAGATCACCAAGAACCAGGTGGAGGACGCCGTGCACGGGGTGTCCGGCTACGCCCGCCGAGGGCTGGCCACAGCACTGCGCAGCCTCTTCCGCGCGCTGAAGCGTGAACGCGTGATCTTCCGCAACCCCGCCCGAGACCTCCCGGTCGGCGACATCAAGGGCATCCCGAAGTCCATCCCCTCCGACCTCCTGATGGGGCTGCTCGACCAGGCGACGACACCGCTCGGCCGCCTCGTCGTGGCACTCGCCGCCGTCCACGCGCTGCCCGGCAAGGAGATCCGGACCCTGCACATCACGGGCCTTGATCTCTCCCGCGGCACCCTCGAAGTCCGCCGCGGCCTGGTCCGGCACACTCTCTACCTGGAGGAGCTCACCCACCAACTCGCCGCCGACTGGACGGCCTACCGCCACCACCGCTGGCCGGCCTCGTCCAACCCCTACCTGCTGGTCAGCCAGAAGACCGCGGTCGATCCCGACCACCCGGCCGTCAGCATCGGAACCCTGAGCGGGGCCCTTCCCTGCGGGCTGACTCTGAGCGGCCTGCGACAAGACCGCATCCTCAACGAAGCGGCCGAAAGCGCCGACCCGCTCAGGCTGATGCGCCTGTTCGGCATCACCGAGCAGACCGCCATGCGCTACGTCACCGCCGCCCACCCCGAACGAACCTCCAAGCTGCCCAAATGATCCGCGACTACGGACAGATAGGTCCGACGGAGGGAGATCAGGATGGCGTCTAGGCCATAGGCGCGCTCTTCGCCTTGTCGGCGCTGACCGAATCGGCGAGGTAGAGCACCCCGAGCGTCGTGTTTTGTGACGGGCCGGTTCGCAGCCGCAGATTACTGACCTTTTCGGGTTGCCTTCGGGTGGTGACGTTGGGTGATCCCTGCGGTATGCCGGTGTTATGCGGTACGCGGATGGTGGGGGCCTGACTGCTGAGCGGCGGGCTGCGCGTGAAGGGATCCGGCTGGAGGCCGGGCAGAGGTTCGCACGAGGTGACAGGACTTCGGACATCGCCAAAGACCTGCGGGTGAGCGAGCGTTCGGTGGAGCAATGGCGCCGGGACTGGCGTGAAGGCGGTATCGAGGGTCTGAAGTCGAAGGGACCCGCGAAACTGCCGAAGCTGTCGGACGAACGGTTCGCCCTGTTGGAAAAGGAGCTGGCCAAAGGGCCGGCCGCGCATGGCTGGAAAGACCAGCGGTGGACACTGGAACGCGTCAGAATGCTGATCGGCCGCCAGTTCAAGGTCAGTTGCTCGATCGCGGGAACGTGGCGGCTCCTGCACCGCCACGGCTGGTCCTGGCAGAGCCCGGCTCGTCGCGCGCTGGAACGTGACGAACACGCGGTCGAGCTCTGGAAGAAGGACGTGTGGCCGCAGGTGGAAGCACCGCGGCGGCGCTCGGGGCCTACATCGTCTTCGAGGACGAGGTCGGGTTCGCGATGACGCCGCCAGGCGCCCGCACGTGGGGCCGGCGCGGGCAGACTCCCGTGGTGCGAGTGCGGGGACGGTCCCGGCGACGGATCTCGATCGCCGCGATGTGCTGCTATCGGCCGGGCGAACGGCCCCGGCTGATCTACCGGCCCCGCTTTCACCTGCTCCTCAAAGGCGCACGCAAGAGTTTTGCCTGGCAGGACTACCGTGACCTCCTGGTCCGCGCGCACCTGCAACTCGGCGCCCCGATCGTTGTCGT
>NZ_JBHVST010000124.1:0-28409 GCF_042885015.1 Streptomyces sp. NPDC058086
TCGGCCACCGCACCTCCAGCGGTTGGATCGGACGTCACCACCCATCCAACCGCCACGATCACCAAACCGGCCAACCTATGCGGTCAGAGCACTAGTCTGTGTTACGAGCGCGGGTACCGGCCTCGGGACTGGTAGGAGCGCATGTTGAGGTGTCGCGTATTCGCCGCCGATGCGGCCGGAAGATCACTCTGTGTGCTTGCCGCTGCATTGGATCCTATGGAGCCGTCCGGGGAAGAGCCACTGTGAGCCGACCCGGACGCCCCTGGGCTGGACGACGACGAGGACGAGGACGACGACGGAGCGGAGGACTGACCGGAGGGCCCGGGGCCGGGAGTCCCGGCCAGGCGGCACCTCCCTCTCCGGCCGCAAGGGCTGGACCAGCCGCCTCGACGGCACCCGGGGCCCACGCTGCAAGACCCGCGACGAGGCCAAGGTGAACCTGGCAGCACGCCGGCTCCGCGTCGTCACCGCCGCCCCACGCCGGCCGTAGACCAACTCCGACTACGGCTCAGAGTCGGAGACACTTCCCTCGCCCGCCTGCCGGTATGAAGCATGCCTGGAGGCCAGTGAGGTCACTGCCGTCGATCATGGGCGTGACAAGAAGACCGTCCGCGTCGTACTGGTCCGTGACCCTGGCACTCTCATGTGCGCCACCCGGAGTAGACACAGTGAGTATGTCTCCGACCTGCGCGATCCCCACCAGGGCCCACGCGGCACGGCACTGCTTGCTGTATACGACTTCCAGGCGTGCTCCAGTGGAGAGTTTCTGCGTGCGGAGTGCTTGTTCTTGACTGGGCATCGCGCAGCCCATCTCCGTCGGTCCGAACCCTGCACACGCTTGGGCGTGGCATCCGGGAGCAGGCGGTGCGGAGGTCACAGGCTTCGTGGGGTCCTCGGTGGCCGTATGGAGCAGGGTCGTCACCTCGATCGCGGCTGCGAGCCCGACTGCGCAGATGGCGGCGAGGATCCCCCGATGCCGCCGGATGCTCCATCCGTATGTCGGACCGGGTGTGCCGTGGTCGCCCGGCCGTTCGTCGTGTGATGGTGGGGCGGCCATCTGGGCCATGGAGGGCGTGGGCCTGTGGGCTCGTCCGCTCCATTCCAGGTCGGCCAGTTCCCACAGCGCCACCAGACGCCCAGCAGGTTCTCCGGCGGCCTTGCACAGTGCCTCGACGGCTTGACGCGGGGCGAGCTGCTTGCCATTGAGGTAGCGCTCCCAGGACGACTTGCTGTACGCCGTGCGCTCGGCCAGCGCGGCCATAGTCAAGCCCGTGCGGGCCCTGAGCTCGCGTAGCCCTTCGGCCAGCCGCGTGGCATATGGGGATCGGCCAGAAGACGGTGCGGTGTCCCTCACTTCCGCAGTACCTGCCAGGTGTGCGGGCCCACGACTCCGTCGACGGGCAGCCTGGCCTGGCTCTGTAGGCGCTTGACCGCCCGCGTGGTGTTCGGCCCGTAGGCACCGTCCACGACGCCTGGGTCGAACCCGTGGTAGTGCAGCAGGCACTGGGCCTCCACGACATCCCAAGCAGGCCCGGAAAGCAGCGCAGTGCTGGTGGTGCTGTAGCTCGCATACAGCCGCCCGTCCTTGCGCTTGACCCCGCAGTGGTACGTCTTGCCCGCCTTGTAGGCGAAGGCCCCGCGAGATGGGGAAGTCGAACCCCCGTGTTCCCACGGCGCGACGACCAGCAACCCGGCAGACAGCCCACCGAGTACCACAGCCACCAGGACGCCAATCAACGCCGAACGCCGCGTCCTCCGCAGTTTCGGTGGATCTGCTGTCTTCGATGCGTCGGGTTCCTGTCTCCACGCCTCCTCAGCCACTTCATGAAGCGCCAGAACCCGTGCCGGATCGACACCGACGACCCGCGCCAGCTCTCCCACCGCCTGCCGCGGCGGCAGCACCTTTCCGTTGAGATAGCGCTCCCAGGAGGCACGGCTGTAGCCCGTCTTGGTCTGCAGCGACGACAGGCTCAGCCCACTGTGATCCTTTAGTCCCCGCAGTTGAACGACGAGTCTCCGCACCCGCTCATCAAGCGAATCGGGTAATTCCATCCAGCGCGGCATGTTCCACCCCATACCACCCAACCCTCTGGTCGAGTATCAGAATTATCTGGCCTTGGGGACCCCACCGCAGGTGATCTTTCGGTCAGCTTGCCTGCTTGTCCACCCGTCCCCCACCGTGTCCCAGCCTGTCTCACACAGGGCGTCATCCCAGCAGGTCAGCACGGGGCACGTCCCATGAAGCCCTCAATCCAATGCCGTTCCTGGCAGCCGGACACCGGTCCCCCGCAATCTCAATGGTGCAAGCCGGGCGGCGCGGTCCACCCCGCGCCGCCCTCACCTCTACGAGACGGGGCACACCCCATGAACCTTCTGCGCAAGCAACTGGCCGTGGTGAGCGCGGCCGTGACGGCAGCCATCGGCGGCTTCATCATCGGCGCACCGGCTGCCCAAGCAGCCGGTGGCACCGCGCCCGCCTGCATCACTCGCGTGGTGAACGGTACGTCCGACGGCTTCTCCGTCTACCTCGACAACAACTGCGGCAAAACCATGCGGGTGAAGGTGATCGTGGACTCCGGTGGCGACAGTCCGTGCTTCACGATGTCGGCCGGTTCCAGCCGGTTGTGGTACTACACGGGCATCTTCGGACAGTACGGGCGAACCGTCACCTGCTGAGAACAGTGGCCGGATCACAAGGCGACCACAGGTCGGCCGGCGTCGCAGAAGGAAAGTCACTCGCGGCGCCGGCTCCCGCACCGCCTCGCCGGTGATGCAGGTCGGGCGGCGTAGTCCACCCCGCGCCGCCCCCACCAGTACAAGGAGGACCTGATGAACTCTCTGCTGTCCCGAACGGCGATCAGCACTGCCATCGGAGCGTGTCTTCTCTTCACCAGCGCCGCCGCCGCGTCTGCGGACACTGTCACCCATCAGGCGAGCGCTGGCGGTACTGCGCCCGCCTGCATCGGCCGCGCCGCGTCCGATCTGGGAGGTTTCGTGTACGTATCAAACAACTGCGGGAAAACGATGCGAGTCAAGGTCATCATCGATTTCGGACCTGACTCCTCTTGTTGGACGCTGGCGCCGGGGCAAGAGCGCCGCCACAACTATTACGGGTCCTACGGCAAGACCATCACCTGCTGACGCCTGCCAGTTGGATTCGTCCAAGCCTGATCAGCGCAGTACCTGGTCGTCCTGAGCGCTGTACGACCACCGTCCGGTAGCCGGTCCTGCTCGCCACGGCCCCGCTCGGACACCCCACCGGCCCGCAGCTCACCGCGCTCCCCCTGTGCCCTCCGAGAGAGGGTCGGGGGGCGCCGCGACGAAGCGAGACCACCGACCGTCTCCCTGTCGTCAAATGATCGTTTGACGACAGGCAGCCGCCGACGCGTCCAATGAACCCGTGCAATCCGGGGGTTCACGGCGGCGCGAATCCAATCAGATCCGATGGTGATTGTTGACAGGGTTTGACGACAGATAGGGTCCGATCCTCCGTACGGAAGGGGCCCTTCGGTGGCGAACCTGGCCTACAAGCGGGTCTCGACCGACCAGCAGTCCACCGCCCGACAGAACCTTGTCCTGGACGAGGCCGGCATCGAGGACCCCGTCGTCTTCGAGGAGGACCCGGGCACCTCCAGCCGCCTCCACCCCCTCCAGCGCCCGAAGTTCCGCGCACTCCTCGACTACGCGCGGCCGGGCGACACCGTCCACATCTCCGAGATGTTCCGCCTCGTACGCGGCACCGGCCACATCCTCGACGTACTCGACGTCCTCCACCGCGACCAGGTGGCACTGCGCATCCACGACGGCGCGTTCTCCGCCATGGACCTCACCGCCCGCCACCCTCGCACCGGCGAACTACTGTCCACCGTGAAGTTCATGGTGCAGACCCTCGCCACCGCCGGCGAACTCCAGCGCGACCTCCAGCGCGAGCTGACCTACGACGGACTGCGCGCCGCCGAGGCCAAGGGCAGCAAGGGCGGACGCCGCCCCGCCGTGGCGGACGCGAAGACCGGCGACGTGCGCACCGCGTACCTGGAAGGCCGCTCCATCGCCGCCCTCGCCCGCGACCACCGGGTCAGCCGCGGCGCGATCCGCACAACCGTCGCCGACCTCCTGCCCGACCACACCGCCACCGAGGAGGACGCCACCGCCCCGGAGCAGCCGGTCACCCTCGACATGCCCGGCAAGGTCGCCGACTTCCTCCGCACCACCGAGCTGGAGCCCGCCGAGCGCGCCGCGCTCGACCAGGGAGCGACCGTACGGCGCGGCCAGGGCTACACCCTGCGCGTCACCGCCGTCCCGGCCGTGCACCGACAGCTTCTCGCCCGCTGCCAGCCGCTCGACGGCGGTCAGGACCTCCCCGCAGTCCCGGCCCAGCGCAAGGCCCGGCGCGAGTACGAGAACCGGGTCAGCACCCTCACGCCCTGACCAAGATCGTTCTCACCGATAGCCGATGTACCGATGTTCCCCGAGGCCGGAGAGGCCCGTGGGTTCAGGGGAACTGAAGGCTTCTCGACGGGAACCGAGGGTCCGGTGTCCTGAATCCCGGGTGTAGCCCCTTGGGTTTGTTGTGAACCCGCGTGTGCGAACTCGCTGATGTGGGGGTGTGCGTGTCGTCTGGACTCGGGTCACGCTTCGTCGCGGTGGGTGAGGTGGCCGTCGGTGAGTCGCCAGTAGTGCTGGTGATCGGTCAGCTGCCAGGTCTCGTCGGCGGCGATGGCCTGCGTGATCCATTCGTGCAGTTGCGGGAGGGCATGCGCTCGTAGAACAGCGCGGGTGGCAGCACGTTCAGTGGCATCGACCGGGTGGACATCTATCCAGAAGCCGACCATGTCCGGGTGCACGCCGCGGCCGTAGTTGCGGGGGTTCGGAGCGAGCCATGCTGCTCCCAGGACGATGGTCCCGCTGTCAGGTCCGGTGAGGAACTGCAGGTCCCTGACGCGGGTCATGTAAGGGCCGAGACACTCGTTGATGTCGGTGGTGGTCAGTGGCCAGGCACGGTGCCGAGGCAGTCTTCGATTTCGTGCAGACATGGCGAGCAGAATCGCAGAGGGTCACTGCAGGCCCTCACGGGTTTGTTCGGCGGCCTGCTCCAACAGCGCCCGTGCGGAGTCCGCGTAGCGCATCGCGGTCTTCTCGTCGAGTCCGAAGACCCCTCTTTTTCACCCTGCCCGTCGAGCGATCAGACACAGTGAGAACGCTTCACGAATCCCGAAATTACGTCAGGGCGCGAGGAGCCACCAGAGAGAGGACGAACCCCCTGGCCACGAGGTTGGGGACTCAACGGGGCTCAGGAGAACTCACGGGATGTCGCACAATACCCGAGCTGCGCAGGAGCATCGACGGGCCACGGGCTCGCGGCCGTGGGTCACGAAATCTGTCCCGTTTCGGGACATGCCTCTTGTCCCGAAACGGGAAACGAAGATGAGCTGCTGGTAGACGCGCCCGGCGTGGTGGCCCAACCCGCCGGCGTAGTGCTCGGTGCGGCCCGCGCAGCGGGGCCGCGGCCAACCCGGCCCGCCAGTTCGGCCCCGCCCTGTTCGCGCAGCAGACCCAGGATCTCAGCATCTACCTGCTCGCACCGGTCCTCGGCGCGGTGCTCGGCGCGGGACTGCATCACCTGTTCTACCGGCGGCTGCGCACGCGCAAGCCGTTGACCTACAAACTCGGAGGACGCGATCGCTGAGGGGGCGGCTTGAGTATCGGCGTGCAGCCGAACCGGCCGGCAACGCGTGCGGAGTCGACCTTCGCCCGAAACGGCGCAGGGCCAGGATCCACCCGGGTCCTGGCCCTACACCACCCGACGCATCCGCGCGGCGGCCCAACCTGCCGCCGAGTCACCGACCACCGGCGGCGCCGGCCGAAGGAGCGATCATCGCCGGAAACAGCCCGCCCGGAGGCTTCAGCTCTGGATGAAGGCGAGCAGGTCGGCGTTGACGACGTCGGCCTGCGTGGTAATCATCCCGTGCGGGAAACCCTTGTGGGTCTTGAGCGTGCCGTTGCGCAGCAGCTTGGCCGAGAGCGGCCCGGCATCGGCGTAGGGGACGATCTGGTCGTCGTCGCCGTGGATCACGAGCACCGGGATCGTGATCTTCTTGAGGTCCTCGGTGAAGTCGGTCTGGCTGAAGGCCACGATGCCGTCGTAGGAGGCCTTCGCGCCGCCCATCATCGCCTGCCGCCACCAGTTCAAGATCACGGCCTCGTCCGGTTCGACGCCGGGCCGGTTGAACCCGTAGAACGGGCCGGCGGCCAGTTCCCGGTAGAACGCCGAGCGGCGGGTCGCCGTCTGCTTCTGGAGGTCGTCGAACACGCTCTTGGGCAGACCGCCGGGGTTCGCGTCGGTCTGCACCATCAGCGGCGGCACGGCGCTGATGATCGAGGCCTTGGCCGCCCGGCCTTCGCCGTGCCGCGCGAGGTAGTGCACGACCTCCCCGCCGCCGGTCGAGTGGCCGATGTGGATCGCATCATGCAGATCCAGGTGCTCGACTACCGCGGCGAGATCGTCGGCGTAGTGGTCCATGTCGTGGCCGTCGGCGACCTGGGCCGAGCGCCCATGGCCACGCCGGTCGTGCGCGACCACCCGGTACCCGTGGCCCAGGAAGAACATCATCTGGGCATCCCAGTCGTCGGCCGACAGCGGCCAGCCGTGACTGAAGACCACCGGCTGCCCTGACCCCCAGTCCTTGTAGAAGATCTCCGTGCCGTCCGCGGTGGTGATCGTGGGCATGCCTCGCTCCTGTCGCTATCGGGGTTGCCTTGCGGCTTCAGGACCCAAATTCCTCATCGCGATGGCCGCGATCAATGTCGGCCGCGCCGCGGGTTTGAGACCACGCTTCACCATGGGCGGGAGGCCTTCTCGCGAACGATCTGACTCAAAGTGGGGCGGCGCGAACGTTGACGCCACTGGCGAAGACTGGATCACCATTCGGGCGTTCAGAGGCTAACGCCTCGACCTGCCACGTAGGTTCGCAAGCCGGGCCGGCCAAGCCGAAATTAGGCCGAACGGAGGCTGGGGCGGGTTTCCGCGTGCGGCACACCCGATGCCCGCACCCGCATGGATCGCAGCGCCTGGGAGGGCCGACGGCGAGGAAGGCGCTGTCACGTTGTTGCGGGGCCGATGCCTGACGGTGTGTCGGGGCGTGATGGGTTTGCGGTTGGGGCCTGTGGTCAGTCCGTGGCGGGCTGGTCGGCGGCGCCGGTGATCTGGTCCCAGATGGCGAAGCGGATGGTCATCTCGGCTCGGTGGTCGGGGGCGCTCATCAGGTGGCGGTGGGGCCGGAAGTGGGGCGAGATGCCGCTGAACGCGGACAGGAACCGCTGCGCCCCGCCGGCGGAGCGGAAGCCTTTCATCGCGTGTTCCCGCTGCCGGGTGGGCTGGTGGCTGTTCTCGGCCCGGTTGTTCAGTCCTTTGTGTGAGCGGTGCTCGACGGAGGGCATGACTTCGCGGTGGGCGGCGCCGTAGGAGCGGAGCTTGTCGGTGACGACTACCCGCGGCACCGTGCCGGTCTTCTTCATCAGGCGGCGGAAGAAGCGCCTGGCGGCGGCCTTGTCCCGCCGGTTCTGCACGAGGATGTCGAGCACGTTGCCGTCCTGGTCGACGGCCCGCCTCAGGTACTTGTGCTCCCCGTTGATCTTGATGAAGACCTCGTCCAGGTGCCACTTGTCGCCGGGCCGGGGACGGCGGCGGCGCAGCCCGTTCGCGTAGGCCTGGCCGAACTTGGCGCACCAGCGGCGGATGGTCTCGTAGGAGACGATCACGCCGCGCTGGAGCAGCAGCTCCTCGACCTCGCGGAAGCTGAGCGGGAATCGGTGGTACAGCCACACGCAGTGGGATATGACCTCGACCGGGTAACGGTGCCCCCTATACGACGGCGACGCGCTCTCCACGGACGATCCCCCTCCACCACGACCAACCAGAAGATCATCCCACCCGGCCAGTCAACGTGACAGCGCCTCTGCGAACTATTCGGCCTCACCTTCAAGGCCACAGTCCGTTACACCCGCCCCTACGCGGCTGCGGTGGCGTCTTCAAGCGTCCTCGGGTGTTGACGAGGGGGCCACGCTCAGGTGTCGAAGGCACCGCACCCGCGTACGGCGCGCCCCGACGGGTCTGCGAGGATGTCCGGCGGCGTCCGCACCGGGCCCCGCAGCGCTCCGCGGGTCCGGAAATGCGCAGGCGGCGACGGGCGGACGGGGTCGGGCCCGGCGGGCGGGAGAGCGGAGTGGTGGGGGACGTGCCGGAGTACCCGGAGTACGTTGCCGCGGCGGTGTTCGCCGTGGGCGGCGTCGTCCATGCCGTGCTGGCGCCGCACCGGTTCTCCACCGCTGTCCTGTTCTGCCTCGCGGTGACGTCGGCCGGGCTCGGCGAGGCCGCCCGCAGTGCGGAGACTCACCCCACCGTCGTGACCGTGCTCGCCGTCGCCGCCCTGCTCATGACCCTCGCGCTGGGCCTGCTCCTGCTGGTCGACAGCATCGTCCTGGTCCGGCGCTACGGACCGCAGGCGTCCCTGCTGGCCACCGGCGCCGCCGGCTGCGCCCTGCTGGCGGTGCTCGGCCTCGACGCGGTCGTCCAGACTGCCGGGGGCGAGGTGGCGGGTGCCCTCATGGTGGCGGTGAACGCGGCCGCCGGATACCTCAGCCTGCTCTTCCTCGCCTTCACCGTCTACGTGTTCGTCCGGGGCCGCAGCACCCCGCCGCCGGAGACCACCCATGTCGTCGTCCTGGGCGCCGGGCTCAATGGCGACCGGCCCGGTCCGCTGCTGCGCCGCAGGCTGGAGCGGGCCCTCGCGGTCGACGACGCCGGCGCACCGGACGCAGACGGTGTGGTGTTCGTCGTCTCGGGCGGCCAGGGCGACGACGAGGTGCGCTCCGAGGCGGACGCCATGGCCGACTACCTGCGCGCACGCGGGGTGGCTGCCGACCGGATCGTGCGGGAGGACCGCTCCGTGAACACCGGGCAGAACCTCCGCTTCAGCGCGGCTCTCATGGACCGCATCGCTTCCGGGCACCGTGCCACGGTGGTCACCAGCGGCTTCCACGTCTACCGCACGGCCCTGCTGGCCCGTCGCGCCGGCGTCCTTGTCCACGTCGTGGGGGCGCCGACCTCTCCCGCGTACTGGCTCTCCGCGACCCTGCGTGAGTTCGCCGCCGTCCTGTGGTTGGACCGGCTGCCCCTGATCGGGCTCAGCCTGCTGCTGGCGGTGCCTGTGGCGACAGCGGTCTTCCAGCGCTGAGGCACCCGTCGCGCGTGCCGCCCGGGGATGTGCCGGGCCGCCTCGTACGGGCCCATGTTGGTGCCCTTCACGAAGGTGGTGAGCACGTACCGGCCGAACGGGTCGGCGAGCTTCGGGTCGTGGCCCGAGGGCGGGCCGAAGCGGCGCCACCACTCCACCCAGTACGCGGTCCGCGCACAGATCCCGATCAGCGTGCGCTCCGGCATCCGCGCCTTGACCTCCTGCTCCAGCCGCTTCGCCGAAGGCCGCTGCCCCTCGGAGCGGTGCGCCTTGAGCGACGGGATGCCGGTGGCCGGGTCGATCACCAGGCTCTCGTTGTCCGGGTACCCGGCATCGGCCGCCGCCGCGGCGGCCCGCAACCGGTCCTCCAGCTGGCGGCGGAAGACCCCGGCGTCGAAGCCGGCGGCCTCGCCCTCGTCCTCGGCGAGCCCGATCTCCACCAGGTAGGCGGGCAGCTTCTCCTCGACGACCTCCCACGGCAGCAGCTGCTTGGACCAGTCGCCGTACTCCTCCGATCCGGCCACCGCCACATCCCCGGTGCGCAGTTCCTCGGCGAGGTAGGTGAACACCATCGCCTCGAAGTGCCGGCGCACGAACTGCCCCGGCCGCGTCCGGTCGACCACGGCCTTCTGCCAGTTCTGCGTGGCGAAGGAGACGTCGACCGGACGGCCGTCCTCACCGAGCGCGCTGATGTACTCGCCGCGGGCGCCCTGGTTGCGGCGGGCGTGCGCGAGCGCGGCCAGCACCGTCCGGTCCTCCGAGGTCGCGGCGAACTCCAGCTTCCCGGCCAGGTCGAACATCAGGGCCCGGTCCCGGCCGATCTGCCCGTACAGCAGCACCTCCCAGAAGTTGCCGTGGTGGGCGGAGACCTTCTCGATCTGCTCGTACTCCCTGGCGAACCCGCCGAACCCCTCCACCGCCCGGGTCACCGTGCCCAGCCCTCCGGCCTGCACCGTCATGGCCTTCAGGAAGGCGAGCACCGCCGGGGAGACCTTCCCCTCCAGACGCCGGGCGACCTCGTCGGCTGGCGCCTGTTCGTCCAGGCCCTGAAGGGCGGTGACTGCCTCGGCGGTCATCGCGGCGGCCTTCGCCAGCGCCTCCTGGGCCGGGCCGCCGTCGTCGAGGTGCTTGAGCACCGTGCGGTAGTTGCCGATCAGCGTCTCGGTCATCTCCCGCTCGGCGAGCCGCAGCGCCTCCAGCTCCTCCTTCGCCCTCTTCGTCTTCGACCCGACCCGCTTGCAGAACATCAGCGCCAGCTCGTCCCGCACCCGCATCCGTGCCTTGTGCACCAGGCACGCCATCAACGCGACCCGCTTGACCGGCGTGTACGCCTTCAGTTCGGACGCGTCCGCCACATCCGCCTCCCCGGCGAAGTCCGTGACCTTCCGCGGCGCCATCCAGCCCGTCCAGCCATTCCAGCTGCGCGATCAACCGCTTGAAGTGCGACCAGGTCGGACTCTGCGCGAACTTCTTCAGCCGGTTGTACTGCGTGGTGCCGTCCGCGTCGCGCTCCTCCAGGAGCCGCAGCAGCCCCGCCCGTTCCACCGCGCTCATCCGGTCGTGGATGCCCGCGCAGATCGACGCGTTGACCTCCTTGCGAACGGTCGAGGCCATCGTGTCCAGGGTGGAGAACGCCGGCAGCTCCAGCCCGGCCCCCACGACCTTCTCCAGCGCGATGTTGATCAGATCCGCCGGGCGGTTCTTCGCCGCGGCCTCGCTGCGGATCGACGCCTCGGCGATCCTCCGGGCCTCGGCCTGGTCGTAGACCACGCCGACCCGCTGCCGCACCAGGCCCCGGTGGTTCTTCGCGGTCTTCACCGCCTGGTACAGCGGCAGCGTGCCATCCGGCAGCTCCACCGCCCGCCGTACGAAGTCCACCACCATCTCCGGGACGTCATCCAGCCTGGGGAAACACCCCATCCGCTGATAGGACTTCAGCATCAGCAGCAGCGCCAGCAGATGCTCATCGCCATCCGTGACCCCGGACGCCCACGCGACCTCATCACGCGTCGGCGAGAAGAACAGATGCAGCTCATGCGCGGTGATCAGCCGCTTGAACCGCGGATACGCGGTCCGCTCGATCGATGTTACAAGTCCCGCCCCGGCCCCAGACGACAAGCCCAACATCACGCCAACGAGGCAGAGCCGAACAGGTGACGGGTTACGGGGGAGTGTCTAATCAACGGCCCTGTCTCACATTCGGTGGTGACGGAGGGTGTCGCTATCCGAGGAGGATGCGGTGGCGGAGGAGGGTGAAGCCTGCTCGTCCGTGCATCTGGCGGGCGATCCGCTTGGTCTTGGTGTTGACGCCCTCGGTGGGGCCGTTGCTGTAGCGGAGTGTGAACGCGGCGATCACGGCGTCGAGGTCTCGCTCCAGTCCTCGAGTGAAGGCATGCAGGTGCGGCAGATCGGCGGCGCGGACCTGGGTGATCCAGAGCTCGAGCGCGTCGGCATTGTCTGGGTGAGGCTTCAGGAGCTGGGCGAAGTCCCTGATGCAGACGGCGAGTTGGGTCATCTCAGGGCAGGCCGCGATGAGCCGGTCCAGCAGGTGCTGATGTTCGGCCTTGAGGTTGTCGGGCATGGTGAGGAGCATGCGGGCGAGTCTGCGCGGGGAGATGTGGCTGCGGTCGGCGTCCGCGCGGCCCTGGTTGATGTACTTATGCAGGAGGTTGAGGCAGCCTGTGAACCCTTGGTCTTTGATCTCTTCGAAGAGGTGCTTGACAGGGACGGCGGGGTCTTCGGCCCGGCGTTTGCGCAGGTGTTCGCGGTAGGGATCGACAAGGCTTGCGCGGTATTTGGGGACGCGGAGCATCCGCTCGGGCCGATCGGCGCGGGCGTAGCGTTTGACGGTGTTCAGGGCCAGTTGCAGACGGCGGGCGCATTCGAGCAGGCCCACGCCCTGGTCGAGCAGGTCGTGGATCTGGTGCCAGCGTTCCAGGGTGGTCTGTGCACGGGGGCCGTCGTAGAGGGGCGCGTCCAGGACGGTGGCCCAGCAGGTGCTGTGCGCCTTGACCTTGCTCAGCGCGGCTTCGCACAGGTTGTGCCACAAATGCCAGCGATCACCAACCTGCACGGCGTCGGGCAGAGCACGACGGATGGCCTCGGCGTAAGTCGCGGAGCCGTCGCGGCAGACGACGTCGACGCCCGGATGAGCGCGTAACCATGCTTCCAGGGTGTCGGCCGTGCGGTCGGGCAGCACGTCGATCCGCTCGTGGGTCTCGGCATCGATGATCACGGTGGCATAGCGGTGGCGCCGGCGCAGAGCGAAGTCGTCGACGCCGATCACTCGGGGTATTCGCCCGGTGGGCAGTGGGATACGCAGCAGGGTCCGCAGGGCGGTGTGCCGCGAGACGCCCACCGCAAGTATTGCCAGCAAACGAGCCCCGGCCCGGCCCGCTAACTCCTTGACCACGGCCTTGACTTGCCTGGTCAGACGGGCCGTGCGTCGCTGGTATCGCTCCAGCACCCCAGGCACCTGCTCACGGAAGGTGTGCCGACAGCCTCGCGTGGGACACACCAGCCGCCGCACCCGCACACGGACTACTACCCGTCGCCCGTCCACCGGTACGTCGGCCACCGTCCGCAGGTGAAAGCCATGCACCCGCCCGGACGGCGCCCCGCAGCTCGGGCACGGCACCATGTCCGCCGGTGTCCGTGCTCGCACCAGGATCCGCTCGCCTTCGTCGGTCACGTCCACGATGACCAGCGGCAACAGCCCCGAGAACACCACATCTACAAGCTCGTTGACATCTTGCATGTAAATGTCAACGACCTTGGCAACCCTCCGTCACCACCGAATATGAGACAGGGCCGTTAAGTTGACACACCCTGGGCGGTGGCACTCTGCAGATGGTGTGGCTGCAGCTGTGCTCCGTCCGATCCGGGCATCGCTACTTCGGCGATAGCCAGGCTGTCTGTCAGTGGCTCTCCGTACGATGCCGCCGAGTTGAGTGGCAGAGGGGTGGAGATGGCGGGGGCCGGACAAGAAGTGCTGAGCAAGGATCGGGGGAATCAGCCCCTCTGGGTGTGGATCATGGTTTTGATGGCGCACGGGCGCCGGTGCGTGTATTGCGACGAGCGGCAGTCGCAGACCCTTGAGCACGAAGCGCCATTGGCAGGCAGGGCGGGACGCGACATCTGGTGGAACCTCGTGCCTGCCTGCGACCGGTGTAATAGCTGGAAGCACAAGAGGTCTGCAGTTGAGTGGGCGCGCGACATGAAGCTGCACCATGCGCACCCGACGGCCGGCTTTGCTCGCCACGCCCTTGCACCGCGGGTCGTCGAGGGGATCAACGACCGTGTAGCCCAGGTACAGCGTGAGATACGTGATCCTGCTCGGCGCCAGTGGTTCGAGCACCACTACGGGCGAAAGCGCACTCCACGGTTGCGTCGTGAGAAGCATGAAGAAGTCCAACTCTGCGAGGAAGGGATGGAGCGCTATCCCTATCCGCCGTGGGAGTCACGAGAGATCAAGCCGTCCAGGAGCCACTGTATGCGCGTGCTGTGCTGCGGCTACCAACAAGAGGCGGCTCACCCGGAGTTCATCACTCTGGCCGAAGCCGAGCGTGAAGACCTGCGGCGTATGGCGTACGAGAAGGGGTGGTACCTCGGTGATCTGATCGGTGACCTGCTGGGTCGGGCGGTCGAGGAATGGCGCCAGTCTCGGTCAGGCGGCTGCGGCGAGGAGATGCTTAGCGATGTGAACCACGACAACTGCGCTCGCTGACCCTCGAACTGCGCGTGGCCGACAGCCGTCTCCCGCAACCCCGGTTCCATTGTCGGAGGTGCATGGCAAGGTTCCGTGCACGAGGGCGGAAACAAGAGGGGGAGGTCTGGTGCGGGGAAGTGGGGGTCCAGAGGAAGGGCTGTTGCCCGACTGGCTGACGGGCCAGAGGCAGCGCGCGGCCGCCGGTGTTGGAGACTCCCGGAATGACCTCGGACGATTTGGCATGGGCCGGAAAATGCTGCTGAGCGATTCGATCGGTCTGGGCAAGACAGTCGAAGCGGGCCTGATCGCCGCAGAGATGGTTCGTGGGGCGCGCAGTTCACCAGTTCTCTACGTTATGGATGGCCAGAGCCGGACACGGGGAATGCTGGAGGTTGGCCAGGTGCTCAGTGCGGTGGCCGATCCCGCGGTACCTGGTGGAGGGATTTTGCCTGCGGAGCCATTCGTGCTCAGGAGGTTCCGCGCGAGGACGGTGTCCAGGCAGGCACGGTACAGAGAACTGCGACGGCAGGCCGAGGCACGGGAGAAGAACGGGCGAGACGGAGACCGTTTCTCCGTCTCGGGAGAGCGCCGGGTACGCGACCGGGCCGCACGTCAGGCGGTCTTGCTGCGCAGCGGAGACCGGTGTGAGAACCCCGAGTGTCTGCTACCCGACCTGCCCTATCGCACCACGGCAGGGCAGCCCCTTTTGGAAATCGATCACATCGACGACCACGCCCTGGGCGGTCGCGACCACCCAGGCTCCATGATTCGCCAACAAGACGCGCGGCGTGGACGGCGCCGCCCTGCGGGAGCGTCTGAGGCCCGTGGCGAGGGCGCTGGATGCTGCCCTCGCACAGGAAGCGTGAGACGACTCTCCTTCGGCAGCCATCCTTGAATGAGTGACAAATCCATGAAAGATCACTGCATGAGTGATGCGTTGAGCTGCTGATCTTGTGATCGTTGCGGGATCCCTAGGCCGTTTCGTTTGGATCATCGAGCTGACCACAGCAAGATGCCTGCGATGTGGAGTCCGGCCAGGTAGATCGTGGCAGTCTTCTCGTACCATCAGCACGGACGCAGAAGGCCGCAAGACGGAGACCGTCGAGGTCAAGCCGTCCGTTCCGCCCGCGCACTGACCTGACGGACACGCCGGAGAAGAAGGGCACCGAATGAGCAGGCTGCTGGAAGCGGTGTGTGCGCTGACCATCGGCGTCCTCGTTGCGCTCCTTGCATGGGGTGCTAACCCTGGCGCCGTGCGGGTGGCGTGGCGGGAGGGCGAGATGAGCGGTGTGGCGGTCGTGTTCGTGGCGGCGTGTGCGCTCTGGCTGGTGCTGTGGCGCAGGCGTACCGGGCGCAGCCCGCTGGCGTGGCCGCTTGTGGTGCTGCTGTGTGGTGCGGCTGTTGCGCTGGTCGTGGCGGCCATGGCCGGTTGACGGGCACAGGCGGGCAGGTGGGGCTTCCCGTTCTTGTGGGCGGGGAGCCCCGCTGGCGTTTTCGGGGTAGTCCGTTTCGTTCGGATCATCTGATCGTTGGTCTGGGTGTGTCGTTGACTGACGCGCAGTGGGCGCGGATCGAGCCGTTACTTCCGGACCGGTCGCGAATGCGGGGTGGACGGTGGCGTGACCATCGACAGGTGATCGACGCGATCGCGTTCAAGTTCCAGACCGGCTTGCAGTGGGTGCACCTGCCAGAGCAGTACGGCAACTGGCGGGGCGTCTACAACCGGCTGAGGATGTGGGTCGTGGACGGCACCTGGGAGCGGGTGTTCACCGTGCTCATGGCCCAGGCCGATGCCGACGAGGACCTGAACTGGGCCGTCTCGGTGGACTCGACGATCGTGCGCGCTCATCAGCACGCTGCCGGGGCCCGCAAAAAGGGGCCCCGGCCGGCGAGCCGCACGACCATGCCATCGGCCGGTCCCGCGGAGGACTGACCACAAAGATCCATCTCGCGTCCGACGCCCACTGCCGGCCCCTGGCCTTCGTTCTCACCGCCGGACAGGCCGGCGATGCACCCGCCTTTCCGGACGTGATGGCCCAACTTCGCGTCCTCGCCCACGCGGGCGGCCGCGGACCAGGCCGGACACGGTTCTGGCCGACAAGGCGTACTCCTCACGCGCCATTCGCGAGCACTTACGCAAGTGCGGTATTCGAGCAGTGATCCCCGTCCCGGCAGACCAGCGGGGCCACCGGCTTCGGCGCGGCAGTCAAGGCGGCAGACCCCCAGCCTTCGACCGCGAGGCATACAAACAACGCAACACCGTAGAGCGATGCATCAACCGCTTGAAGCAATGGCGCGGCATCGCCACCCGCTACGAGAAGACCGCCACGATCTACCTGGCCGGACTCCACATCGCAGGCATCTTCCTGTGGTCAGTCCGATGATCCAAACGAAACGGCCTAGCCGTATGCGGAGTTGCCACGTCGCGTGCGGTTAGGCAGATATTCTCCTGCCAGCAGACAGCACGACGGGGGAGGGCTGGTCCGCATGAGGTTCATCTTTGTTCACGGGACTGGGGTGCGCCGGGAGCGCTTCGACAAGCTGGCTCCCATGGTGGCGTCGGGGTTGACCGCGCGATTCCCCGGCTCGGAACTTGTGCCCTGTTACTGGGGCGATGTCTATGGCGCGGATCTTAGTGCCGGCGGTGCTTCGATACCGGGGGTCGACGGGACGCGTGGTGTGGCCGCTGCCGGCCCGCTCGACCACGAGATTGCCGAGTGGCTGCTTCTGCTGACGGACCCGCTCTGTGAGTTGCGTGTCCTGGCGAAGGTCGCAGGGGGCGGCGACGATGGGCTGCAGATGCCGGGCGTCCGGGCTGCGGGGGAGGAGATCGCTGACCGGGTCGCCAAGCTGCAAGGTGACCTTCCGCCTGGCGAACTGGCGTTGTTGCTCCAAGCCACCGGCATTGCGGGTAGCTATCCGGCAGCCGTCGGGACAGTTGCGGGTTCTTCGGAGTTCGCGGGCGCATGCGATATGGCTTCCGATGCGCTGGCGGTCCGCGAACTTGCGGCGGCCGCGGCCCGCGCGGTCGTCGCCCAGGCGCTGAGCGTGGCCGGGGACGAGGCTTTGTGTACCGGTGACGAGCGCGACAGGCTGGTGGACCTCGTTGGCGCTCAGCTGGGCGGTACTGGGCGTTTCCCGGGCGGCCGCGTCGCGGCCGTACTCGGTGGACTTGCCCTGCGGCTGACCACTCAGCCGGTCCTCGATCATTGGCGGGCGCCGCTGACCACCGGATCGGTACCGGCGCTTGGTGACATCCTGCGGTATCAGACCCGCGGGCGCCCCCTGCGCGACTATCTGGAAACCGTGATCAAGGAGAGCGCCGAGCCGACTGTCGTGATCGGGCACAGCCTGGGCGGTATCGCCCTGGTGGACCTCTACGCCCTGGCGGCCATCGACCGGAGACCGCTGCCGGAGGCACGGCTACTGGTGACTGTCGGCTCGCAGGCGCCCTTCCTGCATGAACTGGGCGCCCTCACCGGACTGCCACCGACGGCCGGTCTGCCTCCTGGATTCCCGCGCTGGCTCAACGTCTTCGATCGCAAGGACCTCCTTGCGTACCGGGCCGAACCGGTCTTCCCGGGCGACCCCCGCGTCATCGACCACGAGGTGAGCAGCCG
The DNA here is from genome assembly GCF_042885015.1 of Streptomyces sp. NPDC058086. NCBI lineage: Bacteria > Bacillati > Actinomycetota > Actinomycetes > Kitasatosporales > Streptomycetaceae > Streptomyces > Streptomyces sp. NPDC058086. Next base: position 17,562 of record NZ_JBHVST010000124.1, read on the forward strand.
GCAGCCTTTTCCCCTCAGCCACAGCGCGTACTGGAAACTCGATGCCGTGTACGACCGGATCGCGGAGGAGATTGAGGCGCCACGGTGACCTCCGACAGGCACGAAAAGATTGATCCGCACCGCGTCTTCGCACTCGTCGTGGGCATCGAGTCGTACGGCATCAGTCACCAGTGGGACCTGCCCGGCGCGGCCCGCGACGCCGTACGGTTCGCCGAGTGGCTGACCGGCCCCGCCGGTGTCCCCGACGAACAGGTGAACCTGCTGCTCTCCCCTCTTGCCCGGAACCGGCAAGAGACAGCCCACCGGAGTCTCCTCTCGCCGACCCAGGAGAACGTCGAGCGGATCCTCTTCAAGGAACTGCCGGCATGTGACGGCGATCTGTTATGGATCTACTGGGCCGGACACGGCTACCTCGACCAGACCCACCAGATGCTCCTCCCGTACGCAGACGCGACCCGTGACTGGACTGCCCATCTCAATCTTGAGGCGGCGCTGCGCTGGTGGAAGGGATCCGGACCGGCTGACGACCGGTTCCGTCGACAGATAGCGATTGGCGACGCCTGCCGGGTCGACGCTCGCGCGGCGCGTGAGCTCAACTTCGGAGACAAGGACTACGGGGCGCGCCCACCGGCCCCGGGGCGCCGCCAGCTCACGCTCTACGCCTCGCACGCCGGTGAGGTCGCACAGAACCTCGCCGACCGGGGCGCCGGCCAGTTCACCGACACCCTGATGCGCCGGCTCAGTAAAACCACCCTGGACGAGACTGTGAACGGACTCGTCGGCATCGCCCGCTCCCTGCAGGCCGACTTCCAGCTGCTGCGCACCAAGGGACTGGCCTGGCAGCACCCGCAGTTCGTTATCGACCGCGACTGGAGCGGCTCAACGATCTTCGGTGACCGCTGGACCGATCCCGACTTGGCGGGACCCGGAGCCCCGTGTCTCGACCAGCTTGCCTGGAAGGAGCTCGAACCGCTCCTGCGCGGGCGCAGGCCCCCCGCCCACACGCACGACGCCTACCGCTGGGCCTTCGACATCACTGGCTGCGCCTTCCCCGTCCACCGAGGCCTTCCGACCGGCGGCCTGATGGCTATCGCCCACGACCTCGACGCCCGACAGGGCAGGCAGCGGCACATGCCCCTGACCCTGCCCTTCATCCGCTACCTCGCCGCCCGCTCGCCCGAGCCTGGCTGGGCGGAAGCGGCTGGTGCCTGGGTCGATGCCACCCGCGAACGCCTCGGCTCGGCACCCGTCCCAGCTCCTCCCGAGCCAGATCCGGAACCCCCGGCTCTGCACGTACGGCTCACGGAGGATGCAGAAAGCGACGGCGCCCATTGGGTAAGCATGTGGCTCTACCGTGAGGGGGCCTTCGAAGCCGTATGGGAGTCCGACCGTCCCCTGGCGCTGGCGGAGGTGCAAGACCGCCTGGCCGATCAGCTGCTTGCAGAGCATGCGGCCGGACCGGTGCGCATCGAATTCCACGTACCGTACGGGCTGCTGGAGGAGGAATTCGAGTGCTGGCGGCTGCCCATCGGCAGACGATGCAAGGAGATCGAACTCGGCTGCCACTACGAGGTCCTGGTGCGCTGCCCCGACGAACGCAACGGTGTGGCGGGGGAGTTCTGGCGGCGCAAGTGGCAGTGGTTCAAGGCCCATGGCGGCAATGATCCGAAAGCTGTGCACGAGCTGGGCGACGGAGATGTCTGTGACAACCTGGGCGTGGTTCTGCAGACCGCGGACCCGCCGGTGTGCGTGCTGGCCGGAGTCTCTGAGCGCCACCTGCTGGACACGCTCGACGCTGTACTGGACGCCGGGGTACCCATCGCTGTCTGGCCACGCCGCGGATACGCAGCACCAGCCCACGGCGGTCTGATGGCAGCTCTCGCCGGCACAGACCGAATGGATGTCGGCAGGCTTCCCGGCTTGCTGAGAACACTGCGTATTGCCGCACCCGGAGTCCACGCCGGCGGGGTGCGACGAACCTCGTTCCCCGTTGCACTGATGTGGGACGACCCCGAACGCGTACCTGAAAGGCGGCCGCTGTCGTGACAGCGAAGGATTGGTGGATCTACCAGGGCCCAGGAACCATCCAGCAGAGGAACGAACGACTGGCTGACCAGCGACCACCCTGGCGGGACTTCACGGGGGTACCGGATCCCGACTACGCCCCGCCGGGCGTCGACGACCCCGCCTGGCAGGAGACGCACCGCCGAGGCACTGGATATGTACCGGACACTGCCGAGAAGGACGCGGTCAATACAGCCCTATATCTGCGACGACCGCTGCTGGTCACTGGAAAACCCGGCCTCGGCAAATCCACCCTCGCGTACAGCATCGCCGCCGACCTGGAACTCGGCCCCGTACTGCACTGGCCGATCACCAGCCGCACCGCTTTGCGCGATGGCCTGTACCAGTACGACGCGATTGGCAGACTTCACGACGCCAATCTCCGCAACCTCCAGCAGACACCCGCCATCCCTGCAGACCCGTCCATCGCGCCGTACCTCCGCCTCGGCCCGCTGGGAACTGCGTTGCTGGCGCAGGACCGGCCCCGGGTGCTACTCGTCGACGAGATCGACAAGAGCGACATCGACCTGCCCGGCGACCTGCTCACGGTCTTCGAGGAAGGCGCGTTCGAAATCCCCGAGCTAGCGCGGGTTGCGGCACAGCAGCCGGAGGTCAGGATCAGTACGCACGACGATCCACATGCGCGGGTGCGAGTTGAGCGCGGCAGGGTCCAGTGCCGGTCCTTCCCGGTTGTCATCCTCACCAGCAACGGAGAACGGGACTTTCCGCCACCCTTCCTGCGCCGCTGCATCAGACTGCACATGGAGCCGCCAGGAAAGGAGAAGCTGACACAGATCGTGCGGCAGCGACTGGGGCTGGACTCCACCTCCGACCAGCACTACCAGGAACTCGTCGAAGCCTTCATCGACCGACGCATGGACGGCGACCTCGCCACTGATCAACTGCTCAACGCAGTGCAACTGCGCCTGAAGGGAGCATGGCCCGACTCGGACGACCACACACAGTTCCTGGAGACCGTATTGCACCGGCTCACAGGACCCTCGTCAGCGTGAGGACCCTCCGGTGATCGAGGAACTGCTCACAGCACTGGTCGAATCGGGCGCCGACGCAGGCCCAGAAGAACTGGCAGACATCCTGTGGCTGGCCACACGCATCAGTACCGAAGGGCGCCAAGCCCACACGACTGCCAGCGAACAGCCGTCCAGTGATGCGCAGTTGACGGATCCGCCGGCCAATCCAGATCGAGCCGACAGCGGATCCCAGGCCCGCGAACGCTACTACAGCGCCGCACCCCAGCAGCACGCGAGCGCGACAGACCCGAACGCTCTCAGCGGCGAAGCAGTCCTGGTCCGGCGAGCCATGGCCCTGGACAACCCTCTCGGCGTCATGCGGGCACTGCGCCCCCTTGGCCGCCGGACCGTACCTGGCGTCACCAGGACGGAGCTGGACGAGGAACTCAGCGTCAACAACAGTGCCGAACACGGCATCGTCGTACCGATCCTCAAGCCGCAACGCGGCCGTTGGCTCGACCTGGCCCTGGTCATCGACACACACCACTCGATGCTGCTGTGGCACGACCTGGTCAGCGAGCTGCGCCGCACCATTGCGCAGACCGGCATCTTCCGCGACGTACGGGTGTGGTTCCTCAGCGGAACCGACGCGGGAGGCACACCGACTGTCGGCCGGGCGACAGCCGACGACTCCCGCAGCCCGCAGGAGGTCGCCGATCCGTCCGGGCACCGTCTGGTCCTGGTAGTCACGGACACGGTCGCCCAGGGCTGGAGCGGCACCAACCTTGAGGCCGTCCTGCGCCAATGGGCAGCGCACAACCCGCTGGCCATCCTGAACGTGCTTCCCCGCCGTCTGTGGAGCCGGGGCGCAGTGCCCCCTTCGGGTCTGCTTGTGAGAGCCGCTCGGCCAGCGGCCCCCAACGTATCGTGGCGCCTGGCCCCTACATCCCCGCGCGGTGGCCGCGATCGGTCGAGCAGCAGGGGCAGAGACCGCGAGCGGCTCGCGGGCAGCATTGCGATTCCCATGATGGAGACTTCCCCGACGGGGCTCAGCGCGCTGGCATCGCTGGTGGCCGGTGAAGGACGGTGGAGCAGGCTGCCAAGCCTCACGATCAGCCGGACGCCAACCGGCGTTGAGCCAACAGCCGCTCCAGTCCTCTCCGCATCCCAGAAGCCCGACGCGATACAAGCCCTTCGCCGCTTCCAGGAGAGCGCGTCACCTATCGCCCAAGAGCTGGCGGGCTATCTGTCCGCCGTTCCGCTGACCCTTCCCGTGATGACGCTCGTGCGCCGGGCCATGCTCCCGCACTCCGAACACGGCCACATCGTAGAAGTGGCCCTCGGCGGGCTCTTTGAACGCTGGCAGGGTGGACACCGCACGCTCGACATGGCGCGCTACCAGTTCGAATTCCTGCCCGGGGTGCGCGAGGCACTACTCGGCGCCCAACTCCGCCATGAGATCACCACCGTTCAGGAGCTCGTCCGCCGGGATGTAGCTGAGTACCTCGAGCGGCTTCCACAAGGGTCCGGCGGTGACTTCCCAGCCATGCGCACCAGGGCTGGAGACACGGGAACGCGGAAGGTCGGCCCGGGAGCCATCCCCTTTGCACAGTCAGCCTTGCCCCGCGGGATGCCGATCTCGGAGACACGACCTCTGTCGTTGGGCGTACGCCCAACGACGCTTGCGGGCGATGAAGCGGATCAGATCCCACCATATGTAGAGCGCGAGCACGATGCTCCGTTGCGAGACATCGTCCGTCGAGGCGCCACGCGGGGGCGCACGTTCATTGTTCTTGTGGGCAATGAGGGCTCGGGTAAGACGCGCTCTGCCTGGGAGGCCGTGTGCGCTCTCCCAGACGACTGGGTTCTGTGGGCGCCTCCTACAGCCCAGGATCTAGAGAAGGGGATGCCACTGATCCGCCCAAGGACGGTGATATGGCTCGACAACCTGGAGCGATTCTGGGGGGTCGACCTTACGCAGTACGACGGCACACAGCCGCCAGTCATGATCGTGGCTACCATACGGTCCCATTACTGGGAACGCACTAATTTGGACGTCTTCAAAAGACGTGCGATGGTCATCCACGTCCCCGACCTCCTGAGTGAACGGGAGGCAGCTAAATCCGGCCGTCGGCCATCCCGAAGCTCACCGCTCCAAGAGGCCAAGGCGCGGTTCGCATTTAGGATCCCCGGCGGTGCCATAACAATGGCTTCTTTCCCTGCACCCGAGGGCCAAACGCACCTTGTAACGTACAACCGTACGGACGCGATGGCACGAACTTGGGATCTGGAGACGGGCCGTGCGGTCGGCACGCCCTTCAGATTGCAAGCGCCGGGAATCGTGGCAATCGCCACTGTCCCGCAGCGTAAGGGCCCCCCACTCATCGCGGGGATCAACTACGCAGGGGAAGTGCATATGTGGGATTCACGCGACGGACGTTCACGCGGCATCCGGTACGTCATTCACCCTATGGATGTTCTGTCGATGACGGAATTCCCGGACGCAGATGGCCCCCCGCTGCTCGCTACAGTCGGATACGGCGGCGTGGTTCATCTATGGGATGCACGGAACGGGACTCCAGTCGGTAGGACAAACTGGACCGGCGCATTCCCCGGACGCGCTATGAGTTCCCTCATTGATTCAACTGGGCGGCGGCACCTAGCAACAGCGGACTATAGCGGTACCGTGCGGCTATGGGATCTGCAGTACCATCCCCCAGCGCACCGTGAAATATGCACCATCCACCCGCCAGAGGTATTGGCTATGGCTGGCATCGACAGGCCCGGTCAGCACAGTCTTCTGGCCACCATCGGATATGACGATGTCATTCGGGTATGGGATCCTCTCGCAGCTCCCAGTTCTAGCCGACCCAAAGGAGAAGAGCCCTCCATAGCGACTGACCGTAGGCTCTGGTCGTACAAGGAGATTGCGGCGCACATCAAGGTGCAGCCGGACACCGTGCGGTCGTACCGCAAGCACGGACTGCTGCCGCCGCCCGACTACGTGGAGAGCGGGAAGCCCTATTGGTACGCGGGCACCGTCCGGACCTGGGTTGCCTCTCGTCCAGGAAGCCGCGACCACAGAGCCGACTGAGCCGTAGTGGGAGGGGGCTCAGCGGCCCGCACCTGCCCAGAATCAGGGTGCTCTGCCCTCCGTGGTATGCGCACCAACTACCCCTGTACCTACCGCAGCTGCCGCCGAGGGTGTAGGCAGAGCGGTTGGGCAAGCCCTCACCGACATGTCCGCAGGACGGCCGTCCGCCCCCGTCTCGCGGCGGTCGAGAGAAAGGCGCCCCCTCCCGTACTGCGGTGGGGGAGGGGGCGCTTCTGTACGGCGGTACCGCCCGCCATACGGCCGGGGTTTCAGCCGTCGGTTGAGCGGCGGCGGGTGCGTTGTGTGAGGGCGAGGATCGCGCCGCATGTCATGGAGGTGACGGCGAGGACGACGAGTTGCCAGGCCCGGGTCGGGTCGCTGATGCGGCCGGTGGCGAGCAGGCCGCCGAGGGAGAAGGCGTAGGTGAAGCAGGCTCCTGTTGAGAGGGCTGGCTTACTGGGCCATCGGAAGGACACGATCCTGCCCTCGGTGTCGTGCGTGTCGTCGGTGGTGTTGGGCGTGTGGGTGGCTGGGGTGGGATTCTGGTCGGGCATCGGGAGTTCTCCTGGTAGGGCGGACTTCCTGGTGGGCCTGCCGCTCCCCGTGCGGCCTAGGAACCGGGGGAGCGGTAGGTCGTTCATGGTGGAGTGCGGGGGGTGAGGTGGCGCTCGGCGGGCGACCGCCGCTCGCCGGGGAGGGTTCGTGGTGGACTCGTCTTCCTTCGGGATGTTGAGCAGGTCGTTGGGCAGGTCGATGTCGTTCTTGTTGAACTCGTCGAGCTGTACCGGGGGTTTGGCGGTGGGCGGTGTTGCGGTGCCCGGTTGGCCGAGCCGGATGCGGCTGTTGAGGCCGCCGGCCGGGGCGCCTCGGGTGCGGGAAGCGATCTGGCTGTTCTGGAGCCGGGCGATGGTGTCGTAGTGGTAGAGGCCGTCGCCCGGGACGGTGCGGCTGGTGACCGGCCAGCGCAGCACCCGGCTCAGGCCCAGTTCGTGGGCGATGGCGTGCGGGAGAGTGCTCTTGCCAGTGCCGGGCTTGCCGGTGACCAGCAGCGGGCAGCGGAGGTGGAGGGCGGTGTTGACGGTCTCCAGCTCCTCGGCGCGGGGCCGGTGCAGCTCGGCCTTGTGTCGGTGCGCACCCGTTGCTGGGCGGAGGGACTGTCGGTGGCGGGCTCGACCAGCGGTCCGCCGTTGAAGGGCCGCGGGGGTGGCGTGTCCGGCGGTGTGCTGATGCGGTTGCGGGGTTTGCCGGTTCTCCGGCTGAGGGACCATTCGCTGGGGCCATCTGCGCCGGGGGTGTAGTCCACGTCGGTCCTGGGTTTCACTTCTTGCACCTCGGCTCCTTGTTACTTCTGCGGCTGCGGTAGGTGGGCCGGCTGGCCTCAGACCGTAGAAGGTCGGGCGGGGGGCCATAAGGCGGGTGGACGGGCATCGGGCCGCTGCTGGTTCACGGTGTTTCCAGCAGTTCGTCGGCTCCGGGCAGTGGGCTGGTGGGGTCGTCGTAGAGCAGGGCGATGCCCTTGGGCCGGTAGGCCTCGGGTACGTCCCAGACGGTTTCCCCGTGCAGCCGCCATGCGGCGTCTTGCATGGGGCGGCGCAGTACACCGCTTTCATGGCCCGGCGCGGGCCGCTCCGGCCCGAACCGCCCGGTGTCGACGTCCAGGCCGAGCAGCGGGCAGCGTGACCTGGAGGACGGCGGGCCGCCCGGGTTCGTCGCACTGGCGGAACGCCTCGGCGAGGGGCGCCGCGAGGGTACCGGGCAGGCCGGCCAGCAGGGTGCGCTCGTCGTTGCCGACGCGCACCACCTCGCGGGTGGGCTGACTCACGGAGACTCGTCGGTCGCAGCGGTTTAGTTCCCTGCCCCGCTGCACGAGTTCGAGTGCGCCGTCCTGGCGGGAGCTCTCGTACAGCGCTCCCAGTGCGTTGCGCCAGCCGCGGGGCGCCGGAGGCGGGATCGCGCCGAGGAGGGATTCGAGGATGTCAAGGAGCCCTCGGGTGCTGACCGGCGGCGGCTGGTCGGCGAGCCGGCCGAGTATCTGGATCCGCTCATTCGTATGCCGACGACCGCACCGCTTGCGGGATCGGCGGCCGGTCCGCCGGAGACGCCAGGCGGCGGGACGTCGCCGCCGAGCGGTATTTGCTGGTCGGTGGACCAGCCGCCAATGCCTGCACCGTGCAGGTCCCGTTCAGGCGGGTCAGCGGCCCCGAGTCGCGGATCCGTACCGGGGCTGGCTGGGCGTCCTTGCGCTCCTCTGTGCGCTGAGGTGACTCAGTGGTTTCCCGGCGCAGTGCCACTCCATCACGTGTCTGACGAAGGGCTATTGCTCCTCTGCTCGTGTTCCGGAGCGCTCCCTGGTCACAGACCGGGGCATCGAGGAGCTGGAGAAGCGGTGCGGGGAGGAGGAGGTCACCTTTGAGTGGCTCTCCGCCTGCCGGCCGGAGTTCGTCGATCTGAACACGGAGTTCGAGGCGACTGGGGACCGGGCTGGCGCTTTTGGATGAGGCGCAGCTGTGGCTATGAGGCGATCCGCCTCCTGGATGAGGGTTTCCGGGGCCTGTACGTACGCCCCTCCTGTTGAGCGGAAGGGATTTCTCGGAGCGTGGTGTGGCGCCGACACAGCGCATGATCTTCATGGAGTGGTACCGCCCTTATGGCTCGGGCTGATGGGTGTCTCCGAGCGGAGATGTTCGTCGGAGGCAGCAAGGTGTCTCCGAGCGCAGGGGTGTTCGTCGGAGTGGCCGGAAATCTGGCCAGGCGACAACGTAGCGGCTTCTTTTGCCCATGGTGCGCAAAGCAACAACAAGCAGTCGGCGATTTCTGCATCTCCCCTTGCCGAAAACTGGTACTGAGGTGATGGGTGCGCGTCGGAGGCATTGGCGGCGTGCGGGGACGGCGCGGCGCGACCGTGTGCGGGGCACAAAGGGGTTCTGACCGGCGCGAAGTTTCACGGCGATTCTTCGTCCGGTTCTCCCACGACCCACCATTCGTCGGTGTCGGAGTCCGTCTGATCCTGTATCAGGCTGTCCATCATCCGACCCAGTTCGGCCTCTTCGGAGGAGTCGGGCAGGCTCTTGCGGTGGTGCTCCGTCGCCACCCAGTACGCCCGGAAGATCTGGTTCTGGCACATGATGCGGAAGTGGCCGTGCAGCTCCGCACGTGTCAGGGCCCCGATCCGATGGAAGTACAGGGCGTTGATGTAGAGCGCGTTGGCGAAGAGGTACTGCCGCTGTTCCTCGGAGGTGATCTCCGTCTCGTACGTGTTCAGGACTGCGGCGAGGGCGGGATCGTCCATGGCCTTGCACAGCAGATCGAAATGGAGCCGGTGCTGCTCGGTGAGTACGGCGCGCCTGCGCTGCCGTGAGCTGCGTTCCGCGACGACGTTGGCCGCGAGGGCGAGCTTGGCCCAGGCACCTGAGCCAAGCCTCCGTATCGCGGAATTCTGTGTGGCCATGTCAACCCCCGAATCAGGCGACCGTTCCGCCGGTCGTCGGTTGTGGGGCGACAGGGAGCGGACCGGCGAGCGGTGGGCGGCGCGCTTGCCGTCTCCCAGTTTTGCCGAGCGGCTCTGATCGGCGGGGAGGCGGGGAGGAGGCGCACGGAGGGATGTGCGGGTCGCGTTTACCGGCGCCATGCCCAACGTGTGCCCCGCGAGGGCTGCTAACGATCGTTCACTTCGCGGGGATTCCTGCCGCTCGTATCCGTGGGCGGCAGTCTTCCTCGTCCAAGAACGGTGCACGGGTCGGTGTGAAAGAGGTCGCCTGTTGAGCCGGCCCAGCCCGCAGCAGATCCCCGTCGTTCTTCTCGCTGGCTTCCTGGGTTCCGGCAAGACCACCGTGCTCAACCACCTCGTGCACCGGAGCGGGGGCAGCCGTATCGGCGCCGTTGTCCACGACTTCGGGGCGATCGAGATCGATGCCAGGCCGTGAACTCCACCGTGTCCCTCGGGAACGGGTGTCTGTGCTGCGCCGTCGACGCCAGTGAGCTCGAGTGGCTGACCCGGCCCTCGGCCCGAGACGTCATCGTCATCGGGGCCAGCGGGCTCCCAATCCGTCCAGGCATGACGCATTGATTCAATCAATATTGCGGGAAGTCGACTCCAGTATGGACGGTCGAATCAACTCCAGGGAGGAAACGCGGGGTGGTCTCCTGGTCGGCGCGGCGGCCTCGGGGGTCTGTGTGATGGTGCATCAGGCTGTCGTGTGGGGTGGGTGCGCCCGGAGGTCGCCCCACCGTGGCGGGTCGGGAGCTGGTGGGTGTGTGGGTGCCCGGAGGGCTCCCACGCCCTCTCTCGCGTCTTCCTGGGCCCTGGGCGGGGGGATGGCACGCCACCTGGCCCCGGAGGGGCCGGTCGACGGCTCTGGCGCACGGTCACACCGGGCCCGCTCCGGGCGGGTTGGGTCCCGGAGGGGCCCAACCCGCCCTGGTATTCCATGGTTTACTGTTCTCCATGGAATACCACTCCCAATTCCCATCCTGTTCCGGGGAATTCGGAGAATCCCTGGAACCCTTGGATGGAATGGAATTCCATTCCCAACACCCCACGCCCCGGCCATTCCTGAAACCCCCTCAATTCATAAACATCACAACGCTTTTCGTGCCGGAGGCACGCAGGTTTATGAATTTCGCCCGGAGGGCGAATTCATAAACCACCCCGCCGGAGGCGGGCAATTCGCGCGGGGACGCGCGAAACGGAGCGTAGCGGAGTATTCGGCTGCCGGAGGC
>NZ_JBHVST010000125.1:0-28184 GCF_042885015.1 Streptomyces sp. NPDC058086
CGTTCGGCCTGAACGGCCTCGTCCTCAAACGCCGGACGGGCTGAAGACGCGGGCCGCTGCGGAGGCTTTCAGGGGCGCGGGGAACTGCGCGACCAGCCCCCACCCGCCCGCAGCCGAAGAACACACGGGTAGGGGCGGCGGGGGCGAGAAAGGCCGGGTGCCCCGTACGCCACGTCGGCATACAGGGCACCCGTCAGACACAGCGGAGCGCTTACGCGGGGACGGAAGCCACCCCGACCTCCAGGAACCGCTTGCCGGTCACCCGCTCGGAGACGCCCTCACGGTCCAGGTACGGAGTGATACCGCCCAGGTGGAAGGGCCAGCCGGCACCGGTGATCAGGCAGAGGTCGATGTCCTGGGCCTCGGCGACGACACCCTCGTCGAGCATCAGACCGATCTCCTGGGCGACCGCGTCCAGGACACGGGCGCGCACCTGCTCCTCGGAGAGGACGACATCGCCCTGCTTCAGGAGCGCGGCGACCTCGGGGTCCAGCTCCGGCTTCCCGGAGTCGTACACGTAGAAGCCGCGCTTGCCCGCCTTGACGACGGCCGCGAGGTTCGGGGAGACCGTGAAGCGGTCCGGGAAGGCCCGGTTGAGGGTCTCCGAGACGTGCAGACCGATCGCGGGGCCGACCAGTTCGAGCAGGACCAGCGGAGACATCGGCAGACCCAGCGGCTCCACCGCCTTCTCCGCGACCTCGACCGGCGTGCCCTCGTCGATGACGTTCTGGATCTCGCCCATGAAGCGGGTGAGGATGCGGTTGACGACGAACGCCGGGGCGTCCTTGACCAGCACCGCAGTCTTCTTCAGCTTCTTGGCGACGGCGAACGCCGTGGCGAGCGAGGCGTCGTCCGTCTGCTCGCCGCGCACGATCTCAAGGAGCGGCAGGATCGCGACCGGGTTGAAGAAGTGGAAGCCCACGACCCGCTCGGGGTTCTTCAGCTTCGACGCCATCTCCGTCACCGACAGCGAGGACGTGTTCGTCGCGAGGATCGCGTGCGCCGGGGCGACCGCCTCGACCTCCGCGAACACCTGCTGCTTGACGCCGATCTCCTCGAAGACGGCCTCGATGATGAAGTCGGCGTCGGAGAAGCCCTCGGCCTTGTCCAGGACACCGGTGACCAGGGCCTTGAGGCGGTTGGCCTTGTCCTGGTTGATGCGGGACTTCGCCAGCAGCTTGTCGATCTCGGCGTGGACGTAGCCCACACCCTTGTCGACGCGCTCCTGGTCGATGTCCGTCAGCACGACGGGCACTTCGAGACGGCGCAGGAAGAGAAGAGCGAGCTGCGAGGCCATCAGGCCCGCGCCCACGACGCCCACCTTGGTGACCGGACGGGCCAGGTTCTTGTCCGGGGCGCCCGCGGGGCGCTTGCCGCGCTTCTGGACCAGGTTGAAGGCGTAGATGCCGGCACGCAGTTCGCCGCCCATGATCAGGTCGGCGAGGGCGATGTCCTCGGCGTCGTAGCCCTTCTGGAGGTCGCCGTCCTTGGCCGCCTCGATGATGTCGAGGGCGCGGTACGCGGCCGGAGCCGCCCCGTGCACCTTGCTGTCGGCGATGAACCGGCCCTTGGCGACGGCCTGGTCCCAGGCCTCGCCGCGGTCGATCTCGGGACGCTCGACCGCGATGTCGCCCTTGAGGACGGACGCGGTCCAGATCAGCGACTGCTCCAGGAAGTCGGCGCCTTCGAAGATGGCGTCGGCGATGCCGAGGTCGAAGACCTGCTTGCCCTTGAGCTGCTTGTTCTGGTTGAGCGAGTTCTCGATGATGACCGAGACGGCCTTGTCGGCGCCGATCAGGTTCGGGAGCAGCGTGCAGCCGCCCCAGCCCGGGACCAGACCGAGGAAGACCTCGGGGAGGGAGAAGGCCGCGATGGCCTTCGACACCGTGCGGTACTGGCAGTGCAGACCGACCTCGACGCCGCCGCCCATCGCCGCGCCGTTGTAGTACGCGAAGGTCGGGACCGCGATGCCCGCGAGGCGCTTGAAGACCTCGTGGCCGCCCTTGCCGATGGCGAGCGCGTCGTCGTGCTTCTTCAGCAGTTCGACGCCCTTGAGGTCGGCGCCGACCGCGAAGATGAACGGCTTGCCGGTGACGCCGACACCGACGATGTCGCCGGCCGCGGCCTCCGCCTCGACCTGGTCGATGGCGGTGTTGAGGTTCGCCAGCGACGCCGGGCCGAAGGTGGTCGGCTTGGTGTGGTCGAAGCCGTTGTCCAGCGTGATGAGCGCGAAGCGCCCGGCGCCGAACGGCAGGTCGAGGTGGCGTACGTGCGCGGACGTCACGACCTCGTCGGGGAACAGCTCGGCCGCACCCTTCAGGAGTTCAGCGGTGCTCACTTGTTGCCTCCGGCGTCCTTGTGGTGCGGGTTCTCCCAGATCACCGTGGCGCCCATGCCGAAGCCGACGCACATGGTGGTGAGGCCGTAACGGACCTCCGGCTGCTCCTCGAACTGGCGGGCCAGCTGCGTCATCAGACGGACGCCGGAGGAGGCGAGCGGGTGGCCGTACGCGATGGCGCCGCCGTACTGGTTGACGCGGGCGTCGTCGTCGGCGATGCCGTAGTGCTCAAGGAAGGCGAGCACCTGGACGGCGAAGGCCTCGTTGATCTCGAAGAGGTTGATGTCCTCGATCGACAGCCCGGCCTGGGCGAGGGCCTTCTCGGTGGCCGGGATCGGGCCGTAGCCCATGACCTCCGGCTCGACGCCCGCGAAGGCGTACGAGACCAGGCGCATCTTGACCGGCAGGCCGTTCTCGCGGGCGAAGTCCTCGGAGGCGAGGATCGACGCGGTCGCACCGTCGTTCAGACCGGCGGCGTTGCCGGCGGTGACACGGCCGTGGACGCGGAACGGGGTCTTCAGGCCGGACAGGTTCTCCAGCGTGGTGCCCGGACGCATCGGCTCGTCGGCGGTGACCAGGCCCCAGCCGGTCTCACCAACCTCCGCGTTGGTGTTGCGCACCGAGATCGGCACCAGGTCCTGCTGGATCTTGCCGTTGGCGTACGCCTTGGCGGCCTTCTCCTGCGAGCGCACGGCGTACTCGTCGGCGCGCTGCTTGGTGATCGTGGGGTAGCGGTCGTGCAGGTTCTCGGCGGTCATGCCCATGAACAGGGCGGACTCGTCGACCAGCTTCTCGCTGACGAACCGCGGGTTCGGGTCCACGCCCTCGCCCATCGGGTGGCGGCCCATGTGCTCGACACCACCGGCGATGACGGCGTCGTACGCACCGAAGGCGATGGAGCCCGCGGTGGTGGTGACGGCGGTCAGCGCGCCCGCGCACATGCGGTCGATGGAGTAGCCGGGGACCGACTGGGGGAGACCGGCGAGGATTCCCGCCGTGCGGCCCAGCGTCAGACCCTGGTCGCCGATCTGCGTGGTCGCGGCGATGGCGACCTCGTCGATCTTCTTCGGGTCGAGGCCCGGGTTGCGGCGCAGCAGCTCCCGGATGGCCTTCACGACGAGGTCGTCGGCGCGGGTCTCGTGGTAGATGCCCTTCGGGCCCGCCTTGCCGAACGGGGTGCGGACGCCGTCGACGAAGACGACGTCCCTGACGGTACGAGGCACGATGGCTCTCCTCCAGATGCGGGATGGCACTGCTGCGCGACGCACACGCCCTGAGCGCGCGCTCACCGCTCATGCTACTTGCGGGTAACCACCCTGCCCACCCCCGACGACGGGAGCGGCGAACGTCACACCGACACGAGGCTGTGCAGGAGCCCGCGTCAGGGGCGCGGGGCCGTGACATATACGGCTCCGCCGCGTCGGCGCGTCAAGATGCCGTCCGCGGATCTTGGCGCGATCTCGACGTCGCTCTTTCGCTTCAAGGGCCCCGAAAGGGGTGCGAGGAACCACGCGAGCAACCCAGAACAACCCGCAGTCGCCGCACGACAGAACCACGTACGGCGACTAAGGCCTGTCCGGCGGAACCACGTACGGCGACTAGGGCCTGTCCGGCGGAATCACGTCGGAGACGCGGGGTCTGGCACGCCCTCCCCCAAGCTCTTCGAGCAGGGGGTGCCCCCAGCGGCGTTGCCCTCGGTCCCCGACGCTCCGCGTCGACTCCCTCCTCCGCCTTGCAGCTGCACGCACCAGACCCCGCTCACCGGCGCTTATGAGGCGCCGATACTTCCCTCCGACCTGATCCGCCGGACAGGCCCTAGGCCCCCTTGACCGTCAGCGCCTCCACCAGTACCGGTGTGACCAGCTCCACCTGCCACGCCCGCGCCCCGTATCCGGCAAGCGCGGCCGAAACCGACTCGGTGTCGGCGCCGGCCGGCGGCTCCCAGCACACCCGCCGCACCGTGTCCGGAGTGATCAGGTTCTCCTGCGGCATGTTGAGCTGCTCGGCCAGCGCCGACACGGCCGTCCGCGCCGCGGAGAGCCGGGCGGCGGCGGCCGGGTCCTTGTCGGCCCAGGCGCGCGGCGGGGGAGGCCCGGTGACGGGCTGCCCCGGCTGCGGCAGCTCGGCGTCCGGCACCGCCTTCGCGCGGTCCACGGCGGCCTGCCACTGCTCCAGCTGGCGCCGCCCCATCCGGTGCCCGAATCCGTTCAGTGCGGCAAGCGCGTGCACATTGGCCGGAAGGGAGAGCGCGGCCTCCACGATGGCCCCGTCCCCCAGCACCTTGCCCGGCGAGATGTCCCGGCGCTGGGCGATCCGGTCCCGGGTCTCCCACAGCTCCTGTACGACCGCCATCTGCCGACGGCGGCGCACCTTGTGCATCCCCGACGTACGGCGCCAGGGGTCCTTGCGCGGCGGCGCGGGCTCGGCCTGCGCGATCGCTTCGAACTCCTGTCGGGCCCAGTCCAGCTTGCCCTGCCGGTCGAGCTCCTTCTCCAGGGCGTCGCGCAGGTCGACGAGCAGTTCCACGTCGAGCGCGGCGTAGCGCAGCCACGGCTCCGGGAGCGGGCGCGTGGACCAGTCGACCGCGGAGTGCCCCTTCTCCAGTACGAAGCCGAGCACGCTCTCGACCATCGCGCCCAGGCCCACTCGGGGGAACCCGGCCAGGCGTCCGGCCAGCTCGGTGTCGAAGAGCCGCGTCGGCACCATGCCTATCTCGCGCAGACACGGCAGGTCCTGGGTGGCGGCGTGCAGCACCCACTCGACGCCGGAGACGGCCTCGCCGAGTCCGGAGAGGTCGGGACAGGCGACGGGGTCGATCAACGCGGTGCCGGCGCCCTCGCGGCGCAGCTGCACCAGATAGGCGCGCTGGCCGTATCGGTACCCGGACGCGCGTTCGGCGTCCACGGCCACGGGGCCGGAGCCGGCGGCGAAGGCCGCGATCACCTCGGCGAGCGAGGTCTCGTCGGCGACGACGGGCGGAATGCCCTCTCGGGGCTCAAGCAAAGGGATCGGCGCCGATTCGACGTCGTCCGGAGGGCCGCCTCCGGTGGTTCGCAGTGAGCTGTCTTCTGCGGTCTCTTGGGCGTCGGTCACCTGTCAAGGGTATCTGTGTATGGACTACGCCCGCCGACGGAACGTTCCGTCGACGGGCGTAGGAGGGTCGTAAACCAGTCAGGTCGGTGAAAGATCCGGTCCGATGGGGGGTGTGCCCCCCTTTCAGTGGATGATCCCCGTCCGCAGGGCGACCGCCACCATTCCGGCGCGGTCGCCCGTGCCGAGCTTGCGGGCGATGCGGGCGAGGTGGCTCTTGACGGTCAGCGCGGACAGGCCCATGGAGACGCCGATGGCCTTGTTCGACTGGCCCTCGGCGACGAGCCGGAGTACCTCGACCTCACGGCCGGAGAGCTCGCGGTAGCCGCCCGGGTGGCTCGGGGCACCCGGGGGGCGGCGGTGCATACGGGCGGCGGCCGAGCCGATGGGCGCGACACCGGGTCGGGTGGGGAGCCCGACATTCGTACGGGTGCCGGTGACGACATAGCCCTTGACGCCGCCCGCGAGGGCGTTGCGCACGGCGCCGATGTCGTCGGCGGCGGAGAGGGCGAGGCCGTTGGGCCAGCCCGCGGCTCGGGTCTCGGACAGCAGGGTGAGCCCGCTGCCGTCGGGCAGGTGGACGTCGGCGACACAGATGTCGCGCGGGTTGCCGATTCGGGGACGGGCCTCCGCGACGGACGACGCCTCGATGACGTCGCGCACTCCGAGCGCCCAGAGGTGGCGGGTGACGGTGGATCGGACCCGTGGGTCGGCCACGACCACCATGGCGGTCGGCTTGTTCGGGCGGTAGGCGACCAGGCTTGCGGGCTGCTCGAGGAGAACGGACACCAGGCCTCCTGGGGGTGCGGGACGGGACCGGCTGTGGGGATGAAGCCGGGGCGAACCGTGCTTTCAAGGTCACAGACGTCTTCGGCATCAAACCCGTCGGCCTTTAGAGAATGATCACGATTTAGTGAGTAACAATCCGTGCAATTCGGACACGCGATCGATCATCCGAAGATCGAACCGAGTCGTTCCGTGTCGCGACACGGCTGAAAGTGGCCGTATCCACAAAACCTCGGCAAGGAACTCGGCAAAGGGCGCGGCGTTACGCGAGGTCGGGAAAGGGCGCCCGTTCGACATGACACGGGCGCCCCGGAAGACGGAGAAACGAAAGAAGGGCGTTCAGCGGGACTGCGGCCCCCGGCGTTGCGGGAGGGTCACCACCGAGCCGTCGCCCGGCCCCGCCGGGGGCAGGCCCGCGATCTGGCAGAGCAGATCGCACCAGGCGGCGAGGTGCGCGGCCGTGTCCGGTACGCCGCCCAGGCCCTCGCGAGGCGTCCAGGAGGCCCGGATCTCGATCTGGGACGCGGAGGGGCGCTCGGACAGCCCCCCGAAGTAGTGCGAGCTGGCCCGGGTGACGGTGCCGCTCGGTTCGCCGTACGACAGGCCGCGGGCCTGCAACGCGCCGGTCAGCCACGACCAGGAGACGTCGGGGAGCAGCGGGTCGGCCGCCATCTCCGGCTCCAGCTCCGCGCGGACCAGCGTCACCAGCCGGAAGGAGCCCTGCCAGGCGTCGTGCCCCGCCGGGTCGTGCAGCAGGATGAGCCGGCCGTCCGCCAGGTCCTCGTCGTCGGCGACGACCGCGGCCTCCAGCGCGTACGCGTAGGGGGCCAGGCGCTGCGGTGGTCGCGTCGGGTCGATCTCGATCTCGGGCCGCAGCCGCGCCGCCCTCAATGCGTCGACGGCAGCCCGGAAGGGCGGCGGACCCGTCTCCCTCGCATCACCGTCCCCCTCCTTGGCATCGTCCATTTCGCCAGCGCCGTCCGACAGTCGTCCCTGAGCCGCAGCCATGCGGGGAAGATTAAGGGGAACGGAGCCCGCGCGCAGGGAGAGACACCCGTGCGCCGGACCACTGTCCGGATCGCGGTGCGCGAAACGCGCAGACGGGAGGGGCCCGGTCCGGGCACCGGAGCCCGTCGCTTGTGGGGCTGTGGGACGTGCGAGACTTTCCGTCGTGAGTGCCAATGACCGCCCCGCCACGGGCCAGCCGCCGACAGCCACGTACGAGTCCGCCTTCCTGAAGGCGTGCAGGCGCGAGCCCGTGCCGCACACGCCGGTGTGGTTCATGCGGCAGGCCGGTCGTTCGCTGCCCGAGTACCTCAAGGTGCGCGAGGGCATCGCCATGCTGGACTCCTGCACGCGGCCCGAGCTGGTCACCGAGATCACCCTCCAGCCCGTGCGCCGGCACAACGTGGACGCGGCGATCTACTACAGCGACATCGTCGTCCCGCTGAAGGCCATCGGCGTCGACCTCGACATCAAGCCGGGCGTCGGCCCGGTCGTCGAGAACCCGATCCGCACCCGCGCCGACCTGGCTCAGCTGCGCGATCTGACCCCCGAGGACGTCTGGTACGTCACCGAGGCGATCAAGCTCCTGACGGCCGAGCTCGGCGCGACCCCGCTCATCGGTTTCGCGGGCGCGCCTTTCACCCTCGCGAGTTACCTCGTGGAGGGCGGTCCGTCCAAGAACCACGAGCACACCAAGGCGCTCATGTACGGCGACCCGCAGCTGTGGGCCGACCTGCTCGACCGTCTCGCCGAGATCACCTCCGCCTTCCTGAAGGTGCAGATCGAGGCGGGCGCGAGCGCCATCCAGCTCTTCGACTCCTGGGTCGGCGCCCTGGCACCCGCCGACTACCGGCGCTCGGTGATGCCCGCGTCCACCAAGGTCTTCGAGTCCGTGGCGGGGTACGGCGTGCCGCGCATCCACTTCGGCGTCGGCACCGGCGAGCTGCTCAGCCTCATCGGCGAGGCGGGCGCGGACGTCGTCGGCGTCGACTGGCGCGTCCCGCTCGACGAGGCCGCGCGCCGCGTCGGCCCCGGCAAGGCGCTCCAGGGCAACCTCGACCCCGCCGTCCTCTTCTCCACCACCGAGGCCGTTCAGACCAAGACCCGCGAGGTGCTGGACGCGGCCGCCGGTCTCGAGGGCCATGTCTTCAACCTCGGCCACGGCGTCCCGCCGAGCACCGACCCGGACGCGCTGACCCGCCTCGTGGAGTACGTCCACCAGCAGACCGCGCGCTGACCTCGTACGGGGGACGCCGCACGCCTCAGCGCCGCATGCCTGGGCACCGCACGCCTCACCAGCTGTGCCGCGCCTGTCTGCCGAACAGCAGGCTGCGCGGTTCCGGCGGTGGCGGGGTGCCCGGGCGCAGCGGCCAGGCCAGCAGCATCCCCACGAGGAAGCCGACCACGTGGGCCTCGTACGCCACGGTTCCGGCGGTGGAGACGCCGCCGCCGGACGAGTACACCGCCTGCAACGCGAACCAGAAGCCCAGCACCAGCCACGCGGGCAGCCGCAGCGGCAGGAAGACCAGGAACGGGACGAGCACCCAGACCCTGGCCTTCGGATAGAGCACCAGATAGGCGCCGAGGACTCCGGCGATCGCTCCGGAGGCGCCGATCAGCGGGTCGGCCGAGTCGGCGTTGAGGTACGCGAAGCCGTACGCCGCCGCGTAACCGCACGCCACGTAGAACACCGCGAACCGCACATGTCCGAGGCGGTCCTCGATGTTGTTGCCGAAGATCAGCAGGAAGAGCATGTTGCCGAGCAGATGCAGCCAGCTGCCGTGCAGGAACATCGCGGTGAGGACAGAGAGCGGCGGCGACTTGTCGTACGTCGGCGGCCCCACCAGACACCCGGGGCCCCCTGCCCCGACGCCGACGTCGCCGGTCGGGACCAGGCGGGGCAACTGATGGTGGACCAACTCCTGCGGCACCGCGGCGTAGTGCTCCAGGAACGCGTGCAGATGGCACAGCTGGGAGAGCCCGCTGTCACCCGCCACCGATCCCGCGAGGCCGGGCGTGTAGAGGAAGACCAGAACATTGGCGGCGATCAGCGCGTACGTCACATAGGGCGTGCGGCGCACCGGGTTCACGTCATGGACGGGGATGACCACGAGGAACTAGTGCCCGGGATACGCCGGGTGAATCCGTGAACGCCCCCGCCCCCGCATCCGTATGTCTCCTCAACCGCCCGCGCCGCGACGAAGACGCGACGCGAGAGACGTGAGGACACAGGCGATGAACGACCGAGTTACTCCTCCGATGCATGCCCTGCCCGACGGCGAGGCGGAAATCGCCCTGGTGCTGCACCTCCCCTGGGAGGACGTCGCCGCGCTCGGCCAGGAGGCCGGCCGGCTCGCGGCGAGGATGCAGCGGCCGGTGACCCTCGACGAGGCCGTCAGCCACCGGTTGCGCTCCGCGCGGTCGGCCGCCCACGCCAAGCCGCCCACCACGCAGCCCGCGGCCGTCACCGCGTCGGCGTCGGTGTCCTCGTTGCCGGCGCGGCCGCCGGCCGAGCAGGCGCGGCAGGCGATAGACCGGATCAATGGGAATGCGGGGCACGAATCGGCGTAGGCGCGCAGCGGTTGAGTGTCGACTGCGGGTCGTGTGTGGCTGGTCGCGCAGTTCCCCGCGCCCCTACGGGGCGCCTCGCCGTACCGCCGCTACCGCCTTGCGTGCCGCCACCAGGATGGGGTCCCACACCGGTGAGAACGGGGGCGCGTAGCCCAGATCCAGGGCGGTCATCTGTTCCACCGTCATGCCCGCGGTCAGCGCCACCGCGGCGATGTCGACCCGCTTCGCCGCGCCTTCCCCGCCGACGATCTGCACGCCGAGCAGCCGCCCCGTGCGGCGCTCGGCGAGCATCTTCACCGTCATGAGGTCCGCGTCCGGGTAGTAGCCCGCGCGGCTGGTCGACTCGATGGTGACCGTCTCGAACTGCAGACCCGCCCGGTGCGCGTCCTTCTCGCGCAGCCCGGTACGGGCGATCTCCAGATCGCAGACCTTGCTCACGGCCGTACCGACGACACCGGGGAAGGTCGCGTACCCGCCGCCCACGTTGGAGCCGATGACCTGCCCGTGCTTGTTGGCATGTGTGCCCAGCGCGATGTGCCGTTCGCGTCCCGAGATCAGGTCGAGGACCTCGACGCAGTCGCCGCCGGCCCAGATGTTCTCGTGCCCGCGCACCCGCATCGCCAGGTCGGTGAGCAGCCCGCCGTGGTCGCCGAGGGGGAGTCCCGCGGCCCGCGCGAGCGTGGTCTCGGGGCGTACGCCGATGCCGAGCACGACCACGTCCGCCGGGTACTCGGCGTCCTCGGTGGCCACCGCGCGCACCCGCCCGTCCTGCCCCCTGAGGAGCTTGGTGATCCCGGCGTCGTTGACCATGCTGATGCCCAGGCCCTCCATGGCCGTGTGCACCAGGCGGCCCATGTCGGGGTCGAGGGTGGACATCGGCTCCTTGCCGCGGTTGACGACCGTCACCTCGTACCCGCGGTTGATGAGCGCCTCGGCCATCTCCACGCCGATGTAGCCCGCGCCGACGACCACCGCACGACGGCCCTCGGTCGCCGCCAGTGTGTCCAGGAGGGCCTGGCCGTCGTCCAGGGTCTGCACGCCGTGCACGCCCGGAGCGTCGGCGCCCGGCAGGTCGGGGCGGATCGGGCGGGCGCCGGTCGCGATCACGAGTTTGTCGTACGGGGTCCACTCCTCGGCCCCGGTCTCGAGGTCGCGCGAGCGGACGCGGCCCCCGCCGACATCGATCTCCGTGACCTCCGTGCGCATTCGCAGGTCGATCGTGCGCTCCCGGTGTTCCGCCGGGCTCCGCGCGATCAGCCGGTCCCGCTCGGGGACGTCGCCGCCCACCCAGTACGGGATGCCGCAGGCCGAGTAGGAGGTGAAGTGGCCGCGTTCGAACGCCACGATCTCCAGCTCGTCGGGCCCGCGCATCCGGCGTGCCTGTGACGCGGCGGACATGCCCGCCGCGTCACCCCCGATCACGACCAGTCGCTCCGTACGGCTCATGCTCATGCGAACACGCTACGGGGGCCCGGCATTTCAGTCCTCCTCGCCGCCCTCCTCGCCGCCCTCTTCGCGCACCGGCGGTGCCACCGGCAGCGAGCCCGCGTTCGCGGGAGCCGCTTCGGCCCCGGGCCGGCGCGGCTGCCCCGTGCGGGCGAGGCGCAGCCACAGCGCCAGGAGGAGCCCGGCGCTCAGCAGGAACGGGAGCACCGCGCCGAACACCAGAGCGATCCAGCGCAGCATCGTGACGAACGCGTCCCAGCCGCCCGTGAGCGCGTCCACGAAGCCCGGCGCGTCGGACTTCTTCCCGGCGTCCTTCAGCGGGGCCTCGGAGAGGGAGAGCGTGATGGTGGCCAGGCTGGTGCGGTCCTTGAGGGACGCCTGCCGGGCGAGCAGGGCGTCGAGGTCCGACTCACGGGTGCTCAACTCCCCTTCGAGGGCGACCACATCGCTCAGCTTGGTGGCCTGGTCCATCAGCTCGCGGACCCGGGCCACGCTGACGCGCTGCGACTTGACGCGGCTCTCCACGTCGACGACCTGGTCGGTGACGTCCTCCGCCTTCGCCGTCCGCTCGACGACCTTCCCGGTGCCCTCCAGGGAGGAGAGCACCGCGTCGTACCGGTCGGTGGGCACACGCAGTACGGCTCGGGTGCGCTCGCGGCCCCCGCCGTCCCGGGTGGTCGTCTCGTTGCCGACGTAGCCGCCCGCGTCGACGGCCGCGGTGCGGGCGGCGTCCAGCGCCTCGGGCACATCCTTGACCCGCAGGGTCAGCGAGGCGGTGCGGATGATGTGGCTGCCGGCCGGCACGGACGTGCCGGTGGCCTTGGACGGGGTCGTGGACCTGGCGCCGCCCGCGCCCGAGGCGGCGCTGTCCGCGGCGCCCGAGCGGGCCTTTTCGGCGCCCGGCGTGGCCGCCTTGTCGGCGCTGGAGTCGGAGCCACCGCCGGCGGCGCCGCAGCCCGTCACCGCGAGGGCGGCGGCGAGGAGTATTCCGGCCAGGACCGGGCCGGTTCGTGCGGAACGTCGTGTGCGCATGTGGGCGTACCCCCGTGGGTGGTGACTGCTGACCTTCCTTCGACGCCGGGGCCGGGTGCGACGTTGGCCGGATTCGATCGCGATGCGGTCACGGTCGGGACTCGCGCAGGACACCGCAGTACCGGAACGACGGCACCAGGTCCCGGCGGGCCTCTCAGCGGGGTCTGAGAAGGTGGAGTCATGCGCGCACAGGACAGTCGTACCGGTACGGGACAGGTCGTCGTCATCGGGGGCGGGATCGCCGGTCTGGCCGCCGCCCACCGCCTGCTGGACCGCGGCGCGCGGGTGACCGTCCTGGAGGCGTCGGACCGCGTCGGCGGCAAGCTGCTGCCCGGCGAGATCGCGGGCGCGCGGGTCGATCTCGGCGCCGAGTCGATGCTCGCCCGCCGCCCGGAAGCGGTCGCGCTCGCCCGCGAGGTGGGCCTCGCCGACCGCCTCCAGCCGCCCGCCACCGCGACCGCCTCCCTGTGGACGCGCGGCACGCTGCGCCCCATGCCCAAGGGCCACGTCATGGGCGTGCCCGGCACGGCCGCCGCCCTCTCCGGAGTCCTCTCCGACGAGGGCCTGGCCCGTATCGAGCGCGACGCGGAGCTGCCCCGCACGGAAGTCGGCGACGACGTGGCGGTGGGGGAGTTCGTGGCGGCACGCCTCGGCCGCGAGGTCGTCGACCGCCTGGTCGAGCCCCTCCTGGGCGGCGTCTACGCGGGCGACGCGTACCGCATCTCGATGCGGCTGGCCGTCCCCCAGCTGTTCGCCGCCGTCCGCACCCATGACTCCCTGACCGAGGCCGTCCGCGAGATCCAGGCGAAGGCGGCCGCGGCCCAGCAGACCGGGCCGGTGTTCATGGGCATCGAGGGCGGAGTGGGCCAACTGCCGCTCGCGGTCGCGCGGTCGGTGCGCGCACGGGGCGGCGAGATCGTCACCGGTGCCACGGTGACGGAGCTGCGCCGTGCCGAGGACGGCGGCTGGCGGGTGGTGGCCGGGGGCCGCGTCCTGCACGCGGACGGGGTCGTCGTCGCGGTGCCCGCCGGCGCGGCCGCCGCCCTGCTGAGGGCCGAGGCGCCCGCGGCGGCCACCGAGCTGGCCGGTGTGGAGTACGCCTCCATGGCGCTGGTGACGCTCGCCTACCGGCGCGCGGACATCTCCCTCCCCGAAGGGAGCGGTTTCCTGGTGCCGCCGGTGGACGGTCACACCATCAAGGCATCCACCTTCGCCTCCCAGAAGTGGGGCTGGGTCGCCGAGGAGAACCCCGACCTGCTCGTCCTGCGCACCTCCGTCGGGCGGTACGGCGAGACGGAGGTGCTGGGCCGCGACGACGCCGACCTCGTGGACGTCTCCCGGCACGACCTGCGCGAGGCCACCGGCCTGGCCGCCGAGCCCGTGGCGACCCGGGTGACCCGGTGGGACGACGGCCTGCCGCAGTATCCGGTCGGGCATCACACGCGCGTGGCCCGCGTCCGCGAGCACGTGGCCAAGCTCCCGGGGCTGGCCGTCTGCGGCGCGGCGTACGACGGGGTCGGCATCCCCGCGTGCGTCGCGAGCGCGTACGCCGCCGTGGACCAGCTCGGCGGCGACCGCGCCGCACTGGACGCGCTGAGGGCGAACCCGGTGCAGAGCCTGCACGGCGGAGCGGGAGAATAGCCTCATGAGTGACGACGCCCCCACCACCGAGTCCGGCAGGGTCCCGAACAAGGGCAAGCTGGCCAAGGACCTCAACGAGGTCATCCGCTACACCCTGTGGTCCGTGTTCAAGCTGAAGGACGTGCTGCCCGAGGACCGCGCCGGCTTCGCCGACGAGGTCCAGGAGCTCTTCGACCAGCTCGCCGCGAAGGACGTCACCGTCCGCGGCACCTACGACGTGTCGGGGCTGCGCGCCGACGCCGACCTGATGATCTGGTGGCACGCCGAGACCAGCGACCAGCTCCAGGAGGCGTACAACCTCTTCCGCCGCACCAGGCTGGGCCGCGCCCTGGAGCCGGTCTGGTCGAACATGGCGCTGCACCGCCCCGCCGAGTTCAACCGCTCGCACATCCCGGCGTTCCTCGCCGACGAGACGCCGCGCAACTATGTGAGCGTCTACCCCTTCGTGCGTTCCTACGACTGGTACCTGCTGCCCGACGAGGACCGCCGCCGCATGCTCGCCGACCACGGCAAGATGGCCCGTGGCTATCCGGACGTGCGCGCCAACACGGTCGCCTCGTTCTCCCTCGGCGACTACGAGTGGATGCTCGCGTTCGAGGCCGACGAGCTGTACCGCATCGTCGACCTCATGCGCCACCTGCGCGCCTCCGAGGCTCGCATGCACGTCCGCGAGGAGGTCCCGTTCTACACCGGCCGCCGTAAGTCCGTGGCCGAGCTGGTCGCCGGTCTCGCCTGATCAGGGAGCCTGGCGGGTCGTCTTCGCGTCCTCACGGGCCTGTGCGTCGTGCCGGGTGGTCTTGTCACCGCCCGGCGCCGCCGGCTCCGGCTCCGCGTGCGGGGCGCACGCCGCGCGCCGCTGCGGGAGGCGGCCCTCCAGGAGGTACGCCTCCAGGTAGCCGTTGACGCACTTGTTGGGGCCGCCCGCGATCCCGTGCGTCCCGGCGCCGTTCTCGGTCACCAGGACCGAGCCGGACAGCCGCCGCTGGAGCTCCACCGCCCCCTCGTAGGGCGTCGCAGCGTCCCGCTCGGCCGCCAGGATCAGGACCGGCGCCAGCGCCCCGGGCAGCGTCCGCACATCGAGGGGCTTCTGCCGCGGCACCGGCCAGTACGCGCACGGCAGGTTCATCCACACGTTGTCCCAGGTCTCGAACGGCGCCACACGCGCGAGCCGCGTGTTGTCACGGTCCCAGGTACGCCAGTCCGTCGGCCAGGCCGCGTCGTTGCACTCCACGGCCGTGTACACCGCGTTGCCGTTCTCCGCCTCGGCCGACGCCTCCGGATGCGGCCCGGCCTGCTGGATCAGCGGCTTCGGGTCGCCCTTCAGATAGGCGGACAGCGCCAGGGCGCGCTGCGGCCAGTAGTCGTCGAAGTACCCCGCCTCCAGGAACGCGCCCTGCAACTGACGCGGCCCCACCTTGCCGCCCGCGGGCGCCGCGGCGAGCCGTGCCCGCGCCTTCTCGTAGCTGTGCAGCACCGCTTGGGGCGTGGCGCCGAGCGCGTACTCCTTGTCGTGCTTGGCGATCCACGCGCGGAAGTCCGCCCAACGGGCCTCGAACGCGGTCGACTGGTCGAGGTTGTTCCGGTACCAGATCTGCCGGGGGGCGGGGTTCACCGCCGAGTCGAACACCATCCGGCGTACGTGCGAGGGGAAGAGCGTCGCGTACAGGGCGCCGAAGTACGTGCCGTACGACGCCCCCATGAACGTCAGCTTCCGCTCGCCCAGCGCGGCGCGCAGCACATCGAGGTCGCGGGCGTTGTTGAGCGAGGTGTAGTGCCGGATGCTCTGCCCGGAGCGCTTGAGGCAGCCGCGGGCGTACGCCTGTGCCTCGGCGATGCGCTTCTTCTTGTACGTCTCCGAGGGGTACGTCGGCGACTGCGCGGGCCCTTTCAGGAAGTGCTTCGGGTCCTCGCAGGACAGCGGGGCCGAGCGGTCCACCCCGCGCGGGGCGTAGCCCACGAGGTCGTACGCGGCCGCGATGCGCTTCCACTCGGGGAGGAAGCCGATCAGCGGGAAGTACATGCCGGACGCGCCCGGGCCGCCCGGGTTGTAGACGAGGGAGCCCTGACGCGGCACCTTGTGCTTGGAGTTGCGCAGGTCCTTGCCAGTGGCGACGGCGCGGCTGACGGTCAGTCTGATCTTCTTGCCGTCGGGTTGCGCGTAGTCCAGCGGCACGGTGACCGTGCCGCAGCGCATCTTGACCGGGAGGTCGTCTCCCTTGGGGCACGCGCCCCAGTGGATGCCAGCCGTCGCGGCGCGGGCGGCGGCGACGGTGGTGCCGCGCGCCTCGAGGGCGGCCGCGGGGTTCGGCCACGCCGCCGCACCGCCCGCGGGGGCGGCGATGAGGCCGCTCAGAAGCAAGGACCCGGTGGTTCCGTACAGGACGGCAGCTCTCATCGCGTATCCCCTTCGGCGCACGGCAGCGACAAAAGGGATGTTTGGTTCGTCAGTTGATGAAGTAAAGCACCTGGTGCCGGTGTCGGCCCCAATGACCCCTATGCGCCCCCTCGGGCGCCGTCAGCGCTGCCCCTCGGGGCTTCGGTCGCGGTGCGCGAAGGCCGCGCGCAGCTCCGGCTCGCCGACCGCGCGCACGCCGCGTACGGCGACCGAGGTGAGGTACGTACGGTCGTCGCCGGTGGCGTCGGGGTGCCGGGCGAGGGTGCCGAGCAGCCGCTGTCCCGCCGGGGAGGCCCAGCGCGTGTACGGGTGGACCTCGATGCGGGCGATGGCGAGGCAGCTCACGGTGAGGATGAGCGGCAGCGAGAACCACACGGCGATCGGTACGTCGTTCTCGCTCGCCCGGGCCTGAGAGGGCATCAGCACGGCGACGGCGCCCAGCGCGAGGACGGCCGTGGCGGCGGCCTGGACCTGGCGGATGGCGCTCGCGACGGTGGTGCGGGCGCCGTCGGGCACGGCGAGGCCCGCGGCGACGAGACGGTCGGCGAGACGGCGTACGGAGTCCGCGGTGGCCGTGCTCGCCCGTACGGGCGCTATCCGGGACTGCCCCTGCGGGCCTATCGCCCCTATCACCGAACACTCCATCTCGTCGCGCCCGCGCGGGTCCACGACGGTCGCCCAGCCCGTGTGCGCGAGCAGCAGCCGCCGCTGACGGGCCATCGACACCAGGGTCAGCTCGGCGACCCGGGCGGGGCCGCCGGACAGGAACGCCGCCTCGTACAGCGTGAGGTGGTGTCCGCGCGCCGCGTCGGCGTCGACCGCCGCCGCGCGCACGGCGGCCAGGCACAGCCGAGTGCAGGAGATACCGGCCGCGGCCCAGGCCAGGAGCAGGAGAAGGACCCAGAACATGGCGTGTTTCTACGCGAAGAGTCCAGGCCCGCGCCACGGTATGCCCACGATATGGACGGAGCGTTGTGGCTCTGTGACGTTGCGGTGTTCGCGAGGGGCGCCGCGTCTTCGGCAGGGTCCGCCTGACAGGTCCTAGCCTTTGGGGCGGGACGCGGCCGGGGGCAGCGGATAGGTTCCGGACGGGGTGACGGGGACGGGGCTGTCCGGGGACTGTGTGGGACCCGGCGGGGCCGGGGAAGCCGTCAGCGGGGGCGGGCTCGCGGTCGCGGCGTCCTGGGCGAGGGCGTCGAAGTCCACGTACCCGGTGGCTTCGAGGACCTTGATGTGGTCGAGCACGGTGGTGTTCGCGTCGTCCGCGAGGTCCCGTACGAGGGAGTTGCGGGTGTTCGCGCGGACCTGGGCGACGACGGAGAAGACCTTGCCGTGTGCCCGGCGCAGGATGTTCGCGAACTTCCGGTCGTAGTCCGTGCCGTGCGCGGCGTCGAGCGTGGCCAGCCAGCCGCGCTGCTGGGCATTGGGCTGGTTCGGGAGTTCGAGTCCGAGCCGTGCGGCGACGTTCCGGACGCGCGCGTCCAGGAACGTGTGGCCCTCGACGAGGTGCTCGCCCGCCGTCTTCACGGCCTGGGTGGTGCCGCGCTCCTCGGCCTGCTGGCCGGCGGGCAGCTCCCAGAGTCCGGCGAGCCGGACCTTGGTGACGAACTCCCGGTCCAGTGCGGACAGCGGACCGAACCGCGTCGACACGGACTGGGCGTTCAGGGTGTCCAGGCCGGTGCCGGCGCGGTCCGCGTACGACCAGATCGGAAAGATCAGCGCGACGAGGGTCGCGGTGAGGGCCGCGATGATGAGTCCTGTCCCACTGACCAATCCGGTGCGGTTGATGGATCGCATGGTGCCTCCTGTTGCGGCACCGCACGCTAGTGCGCTACGGGTGCGGGTTGGCATATTACTTCGGGCACTACGCCAACTGCCGTACGAAAAGAAAGGGTTGCCGAGTGGGAGGAAGGCGCCTAATGGGGTAGTTCGACCGGACTCCATACCGTCAGGAAACCCAGGAAACCAGACACGGAATCCGGCCGGGCGGGGCGCGGTGTTAACCCCGGCACACTCTGCCGGGGCGAGGCACTACGGCGTGTGTAGTAGGGCGCGTCGGCGCCTGTGGCGCGGGCGGGGTCAGCGGCGCAGCAGTACCCGTCGGGTCGCACGGGCCAGCCGGGCCGTGGGCCGCTGCGACGGCGGGGTCGGGCCGGACCGCTCCAGCCACCACGCACGCAGCCGCCGCCGCGTCTGAGCGTCCTCGGGGTCTCCCGCGAGCAGCGTGTATGCGGCGAAGTCCAACGCGTCGCGCCGGTACCCACCGCCCATCGGATGCCCCTGCGCGTACGCGAGGAACGCCGGCCGGTACGCGTCCCCGAGGATCTCCGGCAGCTCCGCCGCCACCTTCGCGACGACGTCCGCCCGCTTGGCCGCGAGCGCTCGCGCCTGCACACCCAGCCGTCCCCGGTCGAACCCCTCGGGCACGGGGGTACCCGCGACGAGCGCGGACAGCAGGGCGGCCTGCCCGAGCGCAAGCCGCTGCCGAGCGCCCACGGCCACGCCGGCCGCGTGGCTCCCGGCTGCCCCGGGGGTGCCGCTCGCAGTGGCGGCGGCCTCACCGGAGTGCGGGCTTGCCGGGGTTTGGGACGGCGTCACGACCCGTGCCCGCGCCTTCGTCAGGGTGACTCTGATCGCCCCGAGCTCCCTCTCCAGTTCGTCCGGGGCCGGGAAGTTCTCGTCGCGTTCCAGGAGGACCCCCGGTGGGGTCACACGGGAGGCGAGGTCGGCCAGGATGTCGAGGACCTGCCGGGGGACGGGGTGGGCGTGGCTGTCGTGCCAGACGCCGTCCCGCTCGAAGCCGCCGGCGACGTGGACGTAGGCGATGGCCTCGACGGGGAGCTCGTCGAGGGCCTTCGAAGGATCCTCGGCCCGGTTGACGTGGTTCGTGTGGAGGTTGGCCACGTCGATGAGGAGGCGTACGCCGGTGCGGTCCACCAGGTCGTACAGGAACTGCCCCTCGGTCATCTCCTCCCCGGGCCAGGAGATCAGCGCGGCGATGTTCTCGACCGCGAGCGGGACGGGAAGGGCCTGCTGCGCGATACGGACGTTCTCGCACAGCACGTCGAGGGCGTCCCGGGTGCGGGGGACCGGCAGCAGGTGCCCGGCCTCCAGCGACGGAGACGCGGTGAGCGCGCCCCCGGCCCGTACGAACGCGATGTGCTCCGTGACGAGCGGCGAGCCCAGCGCCTCGGCCCGCTCCGCGAGGGCGATGAGACGGGACTCCTCGGGCCGGTCCGCGCCGCCGAGGCCGAGCGAGACCCCGTGCGGCACCACCGTGACGCCCCGCTCGCGCAGCCGCAGCAGCGACTCGGGAAGATGCCCAGGGCACAGGTTCTCCGCCACGGCCTCGACCCAGTCGATGCCGGGCATGCGCTCCACGGCCTCGGCGATCTCCGGCCGCCACCCGATTCCCGTCCCCAGCCGCCTCGGCTGCGTCATGTCGCCTCCTCCGTCACCGCTCGAACCCCGGCTGCAACCCCGACCGCTGTCTCCTTACGACGGACCCGTGTTCCGGCGTGACGGAGTCATGGCCCCGGGAAGCGGGGCCGAACCATGTCGCCGGACGTTCAGAGCAACATTTGAGGTTCCGCCGATGCCCCGAGGCTCCGGCGGCCACACCGGCTACCGCAGCACGTTGTCCGGATCCGAGGGCTCCGGCCGGGCGGTGTTGACCTGGCCCGGCGGCGCGGGCGACGGACTCGACGTGGCGACGACGCCGTTGCCCGGCTGCACCGGCGGTGCGGAGGGCGCCGTGACGCCGGCGGCCGGCGCCGGGGGACCGGTGGGGCTCGCGGTCGACAGGGCGGCCGTGTCGTTGGCGATGGCGTCGAAGTCGACGGCCCCGGTCTTCTCCAGGATGGTGATGTGGTCGAGCACGGTCTGGTTGGCGTCCGAGGCCAGCTGCCGGACCAGCGAGTTGCGGGTGGAGTTACGGACCGCGCCGATCGCCGGGAAGATCTTGCCGTGCGCGGCCCGCAGCAGGTTCACGAACTTCCGTTCGTACTCCGCGCCCGTCGCCGCGGTCATCTCCTGCAGCCAGCCCTGCTGCTGCGCGTTCGGCTGGTTCGGCAGCTCGACATTGAGCTGGGCCGCGATGACCCGCACCCGCTTGTCGAGGTCGGTGTGGCCGACGATCAGGTGGTCGCCCGCCTCCTTGATCGCCTTGTTGGGGGCCCGCTCGATCGCCTGCTGTCCCGCCGGCAGCTCCCAGAGTCCGGCCAGCCGCACGCGCACGATCAGGTCGCGGTCGGAGGCGGACAGGGGCCCCCACTGTGTGTTCACCGTCCCCGCCGCCAGATTCGCCTGCCCCGTGCCGGCGCGGTCGGCGTACGACCACACAGGGAACGCGAGCGCGCCGACGGTGGCGGCGAGCGCCGCGATGACGAAGGCAGAACCATTGATACGCAGCAAAATGAGCCTCCCGGGGGAAACCAACTGGTCGTTGGAAACCTGTACTTGGCCAGCGACGTGAGATACGTGCGGAGCACCGGGAATGTTCAAGCACGGTTAAAGCGAACCCTCGGTTCAGGTCAAATCCGCTGTGAATCCGTGCCATCACCCGACAGTGGCCACTTCTCCGGTGTGCGTCCGAGCAGCCGCAGCGCCTCGTCCAGTGGGTCCGCGCCCAGGGGCACGTCGACCGGCGGCGCGAACGCGAACCCCGGACCGCGACCGGCCGGATCCGTCGGTACGAGGCGAGCGACGGCCAAGGCCGCCCCGGGCACGTGGTCCGGCAGTTCGAGCCCGACCCCGAGCGTGGCGGCGACGTCCCACGCGTGCACCACGTAGTCGACGAAGTGGAAGCCGAGGGCCATCCCGCCGGGGAACCCGCCCCCGTCCCTGATCTCCGGCAGTACGAACTCCCCCTCCGTCACGCCCGGTTCGGCGAACGCGGCCAGCACCGCCGTCGCCGCGCCCTGGTAGGTCCGCTCCGGGTCGCTCATGTCCTCCGGCTCCCGCCAGTACGCCCTCTCGTGCCCCGCTCCCCGGGCGGCGGCCGCGAACCCGTGGTGCTGCGCGGCCATGTGCGCCACCAGGCGCCGCAGTGTCCAGCCCGCACACGGTGTGTCCCGCTCCCAGTCCGTGGCCCGCGCCAGCCCGACGAGCCGCAGCGACTCGTACACGGCGATCCGGTCGAGCTCGACGATGTCCACTCCGGTCGATGTCATACGTCCGAGCATAAAACTGAGCGAACGATCGTGCTACTTGTTTTCCGCCGTGACGGTTCCCGCGTCAAAGGCGAGGCAGGCCGGGAGAGCTCGGCGGGTCGGGAGAGCTCGTCAGGTCAGGAGAGTTCGGTCAAGAGGGACGGGTCGGTCGCCGCCGCGCGCAGCCGGGAAAGGATGGCGACGCGGGCCCTGCGATAGACGTCCGTCTCGTCGCGCAGCACCGACACGGCGTTCGCCGTCTCCATCAACGCGATGAGCTCGAAGGCGAGTTGCGCGGCATCCGTGTCGGAGCGCAGCTCACCCAGGTCGCGGGCCTCGGTGATGGTGTGCTCCACATGGGCCGCCCAGTCCCGCTGGGCCTGTGCGACGGCGTCGTGCACGGGCCCCGGCCGGGCGTCGAACTCGGCGATGACCTCGTAGAAGAAACAGCCGCCGGGGAAGACCCGGCCCTGGGAGTAGTCCAGCCACAGTTCGCACAGCCGCCAGGTCCGGGCGACACCGGCTGGGGTCTCGGACGCGGGCCGGATCACCTGCTCGACGTAGATGCGCGCGGCCTCCCGCACGGTGGCCAGCTGGAGTTCCTGCTTGGAGCCGAAGAGCGCGAAGACCCCGCTCTTGCTGAGCCGCAGGTCGGTGGCGAGACGGCCCACGGACAGTGCTTCCAGTCCTTCGACCGAGGCGATGTCGACCGTGCGGCGGAGCACCAACTGCCGCGTGCGGTTGCCACGTTCGACCCTGCCGTCCAGCCGGGTCCCGGCCATCGCGCCTCCTCGGGTCCGTAGGTCACTCAGGGTCGGTCGGGATCGGTCAGGAGCGCAGCGCCGGATGGTCGGCCACCACTGTGCACGACCCCGGCGCGATCTCAGTGAAGCCTGCGTCGCGCACCAACGGCAGCCCGGAGGTGGTGAGTTCACCCCAGCGGGCCGGGTCGGCGGTGCGGACGGCGAGGGGGAAACCGACGTCGCGCCAGGCCGCCCGCTCCTCGTCCGACAGCTCCCACCAGGCCAGCTGAGCGCCGTGCCCGGCCTGCGCCATCGTTTTGCCGGCCGACATGTCGAGATCGGGGTTGAGCCACAGCACGGGCGCCGTCGGGTCCTCGTCCACCGGGGGCTCCGGGTCGTCGAGGTCGGTGCCGGAGACCTGGAGCTTGGCCAGGTCCTTGGGCCAGCCGTCCAGGGGGACCGGCGGGAAGACGCGCACCTCGGCGGACTTGCCGGTCACCGTGATGCCGGGCAGGGCCTCGGCCCGCCGCCACTCGGCGCCGCGCGCCCTGCGTACGACCTTGCGGATCCGGGCGTCCTGCCAGTCCCGCACCGCCTGCGCCCATGCGCCGTCCCTGAGGGCCCGCTCATCGCTGAGGATCGTCAGCACGGCGCGGGCCGCGGTCTCCAGCGCGTCCGTGCGTGCCGGGGGAGCGGCCTTCTCGATGTGCACGACCAGCGGCAGCACGAACTGCGGGGCCTCGTCGCGCGCGGTGCGCTCGGATCGGAAGGGGCTGTCCTCGGCCGAGCCGGGTACGTCGGGTCGGCCGGGTGCGTCGGCTACGGTCGGGTCGCTGCTCACGCCCTCCAGTGTGCCAGGCGGAAGATCGGTTCTTCGGCGAGCGGTCGGCGTCACCCGGAGCAGGCGGTCCGCTGTGCCTCCTGCCACTCGCAGACGGGGCACAGCGTGATCCCCTTGTACGACTCCGGGTACTCGGTCGGCTTCCGGCACAGCACGCACTCGGCGAACGGCGGCCCGGCGTCGGTCGGGTCCGGTGCCGGGGCGGGGGCCGCCGGGGTGGCGCAGCAGTCGTCGCTCATGGTCCCAGCGTAGGCCGGGACCGGAGCGCGCCTACGTGGTGCCGTTCCGCTCGCCTTGCGTCGCCGAGCCGATCATCTCGGAGACCTTCACGAAGCGGAAACCCTTCTTCCGAAGCTCGGGGACGATCGTCCGCAGGGCCTGTTCGGTCACCGGAGCCGCGCTGCGCGTGCAGTGCATGACGACGACGGATCCGGGCTTCACACCCTCCAGCACCTGACGGGCCACGGCGTCGGCGTCGGTGGCGAAGGCGTCCCCGCTGACGACGTCCCACTGCACGGCGGTCACGCCCACGGCGCTGAGCGTGCGCAGGGCCTGCTGGTCGTAGCACCCGCCGGGGAACCGGAAGTAGGGCATCGCGTGCGGCACGCCCGCCCTCTTGAAGGCGGCGTAGGCCTCCTCCACCTCGGCCCGCATCCGCTCCTGGGGCACGGTGGGCAGGCCGTAGCAGTTGTCGGTGAAGGCGTAGTGGCTGTACGAGTGGTTGGCGACCTCGAAGAGCGGGTCCTGCCCGATGTCCTTGGCCTCCTTCGGGTACTCGTCGGCCCAGCGTCCGGTCATGAACAGGGTCGCCGGCACCTTGAACGCGCGCAGCGTGGCGATCAGTTCGGGGTTGTCGAAGTGCTCCCCGGCCGCGGCGCGTGGCCCCTCACTCGCGGTCATGTCCGCGTCGAAGGTCAGCGCGACGGTCTTGTCCTGCGTCCGCGGACCGTTGGTGAAGACGGGGGTGATACCGCTGGAGCCGGGGGCGAGGGTGGGGGGTCGCGAGGGCTGGGCGTTTGCGCTGCCCGAGGCCGACGCGGGTGGGCGGGAGGCGTGCGGGGTTCCTGGGGTCCCGCAGGCGGCGAGCGCGACCCCGAGTGCGCCGAGGGCGCAGGTCGCGGCGAATCGTCGTACTGGAATCATCACCAGATGAAGATATGTGGGTAAACCAGACTATTCGCCCATTGTCCACACGTGCCCGGCGACGGGGGCACGGAAGTCACCCGGCTGGACCCGGCGGAACACGCGCCGGTCTCGTACGCCGGTCTCGTACGTCGGTTCCCTTTTCCCGTGTCCGCGTGCAGGATCGAACCCCTGTCGCGGCCGATCCGAACGGCAGGACCGACGCGAGACGGGGTGGGTACCGGTGCCGAACCGGCGACGCGTTGCTCCACCGGTCCTCCTCACCGCGACCGCCCTGCTGGCGAGCGGATGCTTCCTGGGGCCGTCGGATCCGGTGGACACGACGGTGGTCGGAGCCCGGGCCGAAGGGGAGACGATCGTCGTCAAGATCCCGCTCTGTCCCTCCGACGAACTGCGGCGGGTGGAGGTCACGGACTGGGACAAGGCCGAGGAGACGAACCCGCCGATCGTCTGGTGGGCCTCCGGTCCGAGGACGGCATCGGCGAAGAGGGGCGTCGTCAGGCTCTGGTCCGCCGAGGGATTCGAGCGTCACGCGGCCAAGCCCGTTCCGGTGCCGCGCACCCTCGATGTGGCGTACCTGGACCCCTCGGGTGAGGGGCGCGACTACGTCTTCAGCCCGCGTACGGTCGCCGCCGCGAAACTGAAGCCCGGGCAGTACTGGACCGACGACGGCCCGAAGACCGCCGCCCGGATCGCCGCCCGGCTCGACTGCCGCGGCAGCACATGAGCCGTGCGTGGCGCGCGTGTGGCCGGGCCCCTCTCGCTACGCTCCCGCGAGCAGTCGCCGTCGGCTCTCCGCCACGTCGAAGTCGGCCTTCGGGTACTGCGGGTCCAGTGCCTCGAGGTGTTCCAGGAGCAGTGTGCTGATCGCCCAGTTCCGGTACCACTTGCGGTCGGCGGGGACGAGGAACCAGGGAGCCTCTGGTGTGGAACAGCGCTCGAGGGCGGTCTCGTACGCCTTCTGGTACGCGGGCCACAAATCACGGTCGTCGATGTCGTCGGGGCTGAACTTCCAGTGCTTGTCGGGATTGTCCAGCCGTTGCAGGAGCCGGCGGTGCTGCTGGTCGTACGAGATGTGCAGGAAGCACTTCACCACGGTGACGCCGTCGTCGGCGAGGGACTTCTCGAAGCGGTTGATCTCGCCGTAGCGGTGGGCGATCTCCTTGCGGGGCGCCAGTTCGCGGACGCGGGCGATCAGGACGTCCTCGTAGTGCGAGCGGTCGAAGATGCCGATCTCGCCGGGTTCGGGCAGGGCCCGTTCGATCCGCCAGAGGAAGGAGTGCCTGCGCTCCTCGGCGGTCGGCGCCTTGAAGCCCCGGATGCGGCAGCCCGCGGGGTTGAAATGCCCGATGACGTGCTTGACCGTGCCGCCCTTGCCGCTGGTGTCCATGCCCTGAAGGACCAGCAGGACCCGGCGGCGGTCACCCGCCGTGCTCGCGGCCCAGAGGCGTTCTTGCAGATCGGCGAGACGTTCGACCATCTGGGCGATGGCGGCAAGGCCGGCGGCCTTGTCACGCGGACCGGCGGGCGTGGCCCTGGCGTCGTACGAGGAGAGGTCGACGTCCTTGCCGCCGGGAACGCGCAGCAGCCGACGCAGCGGGGCCGGGTCCCTGCCCTTGCGCCGTTCGCCGTCCTTCGTGCCCGTGCCGTCCTTCTTGGCCACCGCGTACCCCTTCCGGCCGTGTTCCTCGATGGTGCGGCGGGAGCCCGGTGGCCGCGAGTCGTGCTCAGGCCTCCCGGAGTGACCAGGACGGCCGGTTCCGGAC
Source organism: Streptomyces sp. NPDC058086 (assembly GCF_042885015.1). NCBI lineage: Bacteria > Bacillati > Actinomycetota > Actinomycetes > Kitasatosporales > Streptomycetaceae > Streptomyces > Streptomyces sp. NPDC058086. The sequence goes on from NZ_JBHVST010000125.1 coordinate 25,948, forward strand.
GGCTGTCGGGGTCGATGTTCACGATGAGGCGCAGCCCGTACGGGGTCGTCACGGTCGGCGTGAGCCGCTCGCTCATGGTCTGCCAGTCCGAGAAGCCGTCCTCCAGGACCCCGCAGGTCGCACCGAGCGCCTCCGGACCGCCCCAGGTGTCGAAGTCGGCCGGTTTCGGGAGACGGTTGGCGGTCAGCCACCTTTGGATGTCGACGGACGTGGCGCGGAACTCCATCCTCAGGACCGTCCTGCCGGTCGTGCCCGTCGGGGTCCCGGCCCTCGTGCGGAGACGGTCGGTGTCGTAGCGCGGGTCCGTCGCGTGCTCGGGCAGTGCCGGCGCGGCCGCGTCGGCCTGCTCCGTCAGCGGCACGGCGCTGTCGGAGCAGGCCCCGCGTGTCCGTCTGCGGGGACACCGGGCGGAGTTCCGCGTACAGCGCCCCGCCCCCGGCCGGCGCGAAGACCGCTCCCGGCACGACCACCGACCGCCACGCAGTCTCAACCACCGCTGGTGTACCGGCAGTCTGTCCACGGCGCGGAAATCTAGTCGATCAGCTCGGTGCTGTGGGCGCGGACGAGACGGGTGATGCGGTCCAGCGCCTCGGTGGCAGGCTGCGGGTCGAGGCGGCGGCCGTCGCGCAGGCGCAGGGCGATCTCGTCGGCCGCGGTCTCCCGGGGGCCGATCACCGCCTGGTACGGGACCAGACGGGCGGCGCGGATCCGGGCGCCCAGGGTGCCCTGGTCAGGGGTGATGAGCCGGGCTCGTAGGCCCCGGTCCAGGCAGCGGCGTACGAGATCGGCCGCCTGCTCGACCTCGGCCCGCGCGTCGGAGACGGGCAGCGCCACCAGCTGGGTCGGGGAGAGCCAGGGCGGGAAGGCGCCCCCGTGCGCCTCGATGAGGTGGGCGACAGCCCGCTCCAGGCTGCCGATGACACTGCGGTGGACCATGACCGGCCGGTGTTTCGCCCCGTCGGCGCCGATGTAGTGCAGGTCGAAGCGTTCGGGCTGGTGGAAGTCGATCTGGACGGTGGAGAGGGTGGACTCCCGGCCCGCCGGATCGGCGATCTGGACGTCGATCTTGGGGCCGTAGAAGGCGGCCTCGCCCTCGACGGCCTCGTACGCCACCCCGGAGCGGTCGAGCACCTCGCGCAGCAGCGCCGCCGAGCGCCGCCACAGCTCGGGGTCGGCGACGTACTTGCCGCCGGGGCCCGGCAGGGAGAGCCGGTGGCGAGCCGCGCGGATGCCCATCGCCTCGTACGCCCGGTGGATCAACTCCAGTGCCGCCGAGGCTTCTTCGGCGACCTGCTCCAGGGTGCAGAAGAGGTGCGCGTCGTTGAGCTGGATGGCGCGTACGCGGGTGAGGCCACCGAGGACACCGGACGGCTCGGAGCGGTACATGCCGCCCAACTCGGCCATGCGGAGCGGGAGTTCGCGGTAACTGTGGGAGCGGGAGCGGTAGATGAGCGCGTGGTGGGGACACAGGCTCGGGCGCAGCACCACCTGCTCGCCGCCGAGTTCCATCGGCGGGAACATGTCCTCGCTGTAGTGCGACCAGTGCCCGGAGATCTCGTACAGCTCCCGTTTGCCCAGCACCGGTGAGTACACGTGCTGGTAGCCCGCGCGTCGTTCTGCGTCGCGGACGTACTCCTCCAGGGTGTGGCGCACGGCCGCGCCGTCGGGCAGCCAGTAGGGCAGGCCCGCGCCCATCAGGGGATCGGTGTCGAAAAGGTCCAGTTCACGGCCGAGGCGGCGGTGGTCGGGGAGGGCGGTCATGGTGGTCTCCTCGCTTCTCAAGGGGCGAGTGACCACACGGCGAAGCCCCGGGGCACTCGCCCCGGGGCTTTGGACTCGTCAGCAGTCAGCGCGCCGGGACACTCTCCGGCGTCGTCGTCTTCACAGCGGCACGCTTCATGGGAGGGACCGTAGCAGGGAGTCGGCGGGCGGGCGCGGCAATTCGGGCGGGGCGATCAGCCGGGGCCGGGGAGAGGGCTCGCGCCGGGGTTGTCGAGCGGGAACTCGTCGTCCTCGGCCTCGTCGCGCCTGAACTTGTCGCCCTTGGGTTCATCGAGCACGAACTCGTCGTCCTTGTGCTCGTCGGGCCGCGGGCGCGTCGGTATCTGCTCCACCGTCGGCGCCCCCGGCTGGGCCTGCGCGCGTTCCAGGAACCGCAGCAGTTCCACCGGGAAGGGGAGGACGAGGGTGGAGTTCTTCTCGGCGGCGACCGCCACCACGGTCTGCAGCAGCCGCAG